>CAUEKH010000116.1 GCA_959018155.1 uncultured Hungatella sp. | reverse complement strand
AACCCCGGCTAACAGGAACGGAATCCTAAGCGGCAAAGGCTGAGTCTGGATTTTCTGGTACAAATCCTGGGATTTTGACAGGCTGGTATTATAGACTCCGCCCATAAATCCAAGGATGAGTCCCAGAAGCAGCACGTGGCCGTACGTATGGAGAGGCATCATGCCGGTGATATGGAAGGTGAAGACCGGCTTTAAGCCGAACACATTTCTCGAAACGAAATCGGCTGTGATCGATGAGGCCATGGATGACAGCAGGATTTCCGGGGAAAAATGCTTATGTACTTCCTCCAATGAAAAGAGAACGCCGGCAATCGGTGCGTTAAATGCGGCCGAAAGCCCCGCGCTGGCCCCGCATGTCATCAGAAGCTTCTCCTCCGTCTTCACACGCTTTGTCAGCCTGGAAAATCCTTTTGCCGCCATGGCGCCCAGCTGGATGCTGGGGCCTTCGCGGCCGAGAGACAGTCCGCAGCCAAGGCCGATTAATCCGCCTGCCAGTTTGGCCACCAGGACTCTCCACCAGTTTTCATCCACCTCTCCGATGATTTCCCCCTCTACCTGAGGGATACCACTTCCTGAAATCAGCGAATCCCATTTTAAAAGAAGAGAAACGGCGAGAGCCGCCGCTGCCAGAATCAGAAACCAGATCGGCACGAACCACGGGTGGACTCTCCCATAATCGAGTATGGAGTGCAGCAGTATCTCCGCATATCCCAAAAGATATCGAAACGCCACCACAACCACACCGGAAATCGCTCCGACAGCGACTCCCTCCAGTATCAGCGCATAACGAAAACTGCGATAACGTTTAATTGTAGCAGAAACCGTATTTCCTGACGGCCGCATCACTTATTCCCCCTGTATCTTCTGTTATTTTTCTTTCACAACTCAAACTTCGCAGGCAGCCCCGAACCTGGCATAAGCAAAAGCCCGCCGCTTCAGAGTCCCCCTGCGATATTTGAATTGATGAATTTTTATCAATATCCTATTCTATTATAATACGCGTTTTTTCAGATAGCAAGAAATTTGTTTTCTTCCTCGCCATCTTCCGTGCTTCCCGCTCCGTCATAAGTATCGTGGCAGATAATTTCCACCTGTTTTCCGATGCCGATATTCATTACGCCAATCAGAGATTTTCCATCTATAATAAAATGGTTGTAACGGACATCAATATCGTAATCACACTTCTCCGCTTTCGCTACAAAAGCGGCCAGTTCCTCCACAGAGGTAAATGTATGTTTCAGCTTTGTCAATCGGAACACCTCCTTTTCATTCTGTCTGCTGAGAGGATTCCCGTTTTGAGAGGTGTTATACACTGGTTTGTCCGGATTTTTAAGTGACAGAGCCAAAATTTCAGTTTTTTCATTTCAGGGAAAAATTTTTAAGAATTTCAAAAAAGCACTACACAAAACGCGATTTATCGTGTATAATAAGAGAGTTCGTGTGGCCAGACTGCCATTTGCGGACAGAATATCTGTTTCATTCATACGGAGACGTAGCGAAGCGGCCGTAACGCGGCGCACTCGAAATGCGTTTATCGGTTCATCCCGGTACGAGGGTTCGAATCCCTCCGTCTCCGCTCTTTATCTAATATTTTCTATAAAATTCATGTGATTCCCCACTGTCGTATATATAAGGAGGCGTCTATTATGTTATCAGCTTATCCTGCTTGCTTTTTTAAAGAAGAGAATGGCTATTCTGTAATATTTCCAGATTTAAATTATCTGGCAACGTGCGGCGATACTTTAAACGAAGCCATTACTATGGCTGTTGACTGTCTTGCCGGATTTTTATATACCGCACAGCTTAATACGGAAGATATACCAAGCCCTTCAGAACTGGGTTCTGTCTCTATGAAGGACGTTGCAAAAGAACTCGGTGATGATTACGTTTATTCAGAAGCTTTTGTCAACCTTGTAACTGTTGACGTTGAAGACTACGCCAGGACACATTTTAATAAAGCGGTAAAAAAGACCCTGACCATCCCGCAGTGGTTAAATGAAGCCGCAATTTCTATGGGTTTAAATTTCTCTCAGGTTCTCCAGGAAGCCTTACTTCAAAAAATCAGGACAAACCGAATGGAGAAATATCCGAACAGAGTGAAATAGCAAATGCTGCGTATGTCTTAACAGGTACTTAATCCTGACAACATACGCAGCATTTCTTTCAATCAGAACTCTGTTCTTTAACCTTCTACTTCTCCACCATCACTCTCTCCACATTCCCCAGCGTCACGTCTTCCTTATAATACGGCAGAATCCCTTCTCTCTTCGCAATCTTCACATTCCTGAAGGTAATATCCTCCGCTTCATCCACGTAAATTCCGGAGATCTTCGTCTTAATATTGCCGTCACCCTGGCAGGGACGTTTGTCGTAGCCTTCAATCTCCCATTTCGATTTCTTATCGAGCACCATGGAAATATTGTCAAATGTCACATCCTCGATATGGTTGTCCGGGCTTCCCAGGATAAAGATTCCGTTTTCACCCTCACAGGTGATATTCTGGAAGCGGACATTCCGGATCTTGCCGGCCTTCACGCCAGGTTTCCTGTCGAGAGCCGTTAAGCAGATGGCCTCCGCCCTTCCCCACCACTCATAGGAAAAACGTCTCGTCTCGATGCGGATATTGGAGAAAATCACGTTCTCCACATTGCCGCAGTCGCGAATCTGGATAGAGATTCCGCGGTTGCTCTTCGAGATACAGCAGTTGGAGACGAGAATATTACGGAAATCGGACTCGCCCTCTGTCCCGAACTTAATAGCCGCGCTGGTGGAAATCAGCGTGCAGTTGGTCACCACAATATTTTCGCAGGCGCCGTATTTCTTATAGTCTCCGGAATTTTTCAGCACAATGGCATCGTCTCCGCACTCGATGTGGCAGTTGCTGATCCGCACGTTCTTGCAGTGATCCGGGTCAATTCCGTCGGAATTGGCCATCTTCAAGTTATTTAACAGGCGGATTCCGTCGATGAGCACGTCCTCACAGCCAACTAAATGAACGGTCCAGAACGCGCAGCCCGTCAGAGTGACGTCACGGATGGTCAGATGGGTCACGGCCTCCAAAAGCAGCAGCGGCACCCGCGGATAATACGTTCCCTCAATGTGGTAGCCGGAGTCGTCCCCGTAGAAAATGCTCTCATTTCCATCGATCGTCCCCTGACCAGAGATGCAGACATTCTCCTGCTCCAGCGCATAGATGAAGGCGTGGAACGGCTTTCCCGCATACTCACTGTTTAAAAATGAGGGCAGCCCCGATTCATGGGCCGTAATCTGCCCGTTGTTGCGCAACGGATAGTAGTCCTCGATCCTGTCGCTGGCCTTCCAGACCGCGCCCATTTCCAAATGCACCTCTACATTGGACTTAAGCAGCACATAACCGGAACGGTAAACCCTTCCGCCCGGAAATAATACAACTCCGCCGCCAGCTTCATGGCACGCGTCCACGGCCGCCTGGATGGCCGGCCCGTCATTGGTCACGCCGTCTCCCACGGCGCCGTAATCAAGAATATTATACATTTTACTCCTCCTGGTCTATAAAAACATTTACTTCTGCTTACGTGTTACCGTCATCCGGCGATAAACTGTCAGTTCCCGCTCACAGCTTACCGCCTTCATCCAAAAAGCGGGGAACCCACAACAATCAGGTCCCCCACCAGGTATACCACTCATTAACCCTTGATACCGGTAGACGCGATTCCTTCAACCAGGTATTTCTGCATGGTTAAGAAAATCAGGAAAATCGGGATCAGGGACAGTGTCGCCATTGCGAACATTGCGCCCCAGTCAGAACCGGCTGTCGGGTCTGAGAACATCTTTAAGGCATAGCTGACCGGATATTTTAACGGATCGCTTAAATACATCAAAGCGGAAAGGAAATCGTCCCATCTCCACATGAAGGAGAAGATGGCGCTGGTAACGAGTGATGGTTTTACCAGCGGTAAGATAATCCTTGTAAAAATCGAGTAAATTGAACAGCCATCCATTCTGGCCGCCTCGTCCAAATCAACCGGAATTCCCTTAATAAACTGAATATTTAAGAAAATGAAGAATCCCTGTCCAAAGAACTGAGGTACAATTAAGGGCAGATAAGAACCAACCCAGCCCATCTTGTTAAAGATAATGTACTGCGGAATCATGATGACCTGGAACGGAAGCATCATGGCAAGCAGCATACAGCTGAACCAGAAACCTTTAAACTTAAAATCAATTCTCGCAAAGCCGTAGGCCACGATAGCGGAGGAAACGACCGCTCCCACTGTGGACAGACCGGCAATCACAAATGAATTCTTAAAGAATGTGCTGAAACCGTATCCTGCGAAGCCCTGCCAGCCTACCCGGTAGTTCTCAAAAGAGAATTTGTCAGGTAAGAGTTTTGCGGCGCTTCGGAATATCTCATTGGTATCTTTAAAGGAACTCATTATCATCCATACGAGGGGATATATCATGATACACGCAAAACAAAAGGTGAACAGATGATAAACCACCGTTATGAATGTTCTCTTTTCTTTATATCCTGCTTTCATACTCTATCACCCTTCTGCTTCATAATATACCCACTTGTTCTGTGTCTTAAATAAGATAAGCGTCAGCGTACCGACCACAAAAATCATAAACCAGGCCATCGCGCAGCCATATCCCAGCTTACTGTAGGTAAATGCGTTCTGATACATGTAAACAGTGTAGAACAGTGTGCTGTCTCTCGGTTTTCCCTGAGTGATGATGTAGCTCTGTGTAAATGCCATAAAGCCGTTGATTAACTGGTTAATCAGGTTAAAGAAAATCGTAGGTGTCAGCATGGGAAGCGTAATCTTGAAGAAACGCTGAATTCCCGTAGCGCCGTCCACGGTAGCCGCTTCATATAAGCTGACCGGAATCTGCTTTAAGCCTGATAAGAAAATCAGCATGGAAGAACCGAACTGCCAGACCGCTAAGATAATCAGGGTCCAGATTGCCGTATCGGAACGTCCCAGCCACGCAATCTCACTTGGAATGCCGACAGCCTGTAACAGCGCGTTGATCACGCCGTCGCTGGCGAACATTCTCTTCCACAGGATGGCAACCGCCACACTGGAACCGATGATGGACGGCAGATAGTAAACCGCCCTGTAAAATCCTGATAATTTCGTGCTCTTTACCAGAAGCATGGCAACAACAAGAGCCATGATAAGCCGGAGCGGAACAGAAAACAGTACGTAATACATGGTTACGCCGAACACCTTCCAGAACTTCGGGTCGGAGGTAAACATGGACTTATAATTCTCCAGGCCAACAAATACCGGTGATTCCAGAATGTTATATCTGGTAAATGAAAACCCAAAAGATAAAATCATCGGCAGAGCCATAAATGCAAGGAATCCCACGATGAAGGGCAGGATAAATACATATCCTGCTACCTTCGGTGTGTTCATTATCTGCATAAATGATTTCTTTCTTTTCGGGGCCGCTTGTTCTTTCTTCATCTTATCCCCTCCAGACTATAGACTCATTATTTTGCTGCTTCTTCCAGAATCTTCTTGGACTCTGTTACAAACTTCTCAGCAGCCTCGTCACCTGTTATATCACCGTAACGGAGGTCTTCCACGATGGTCTTGCCAAGAGCCTCAACCTCGCCCTTGCCTGCCGGATCCGGAGCGTCGATAGGTGTTGCGATTTCGCCTACTTTTGTTACGTAATCAAATACAATCTGGGATACTTCGTCAACCTTTGGCTTGATAGCTTCTGCAACTTCTGTGTTGATCGGAATACCTCTCTCAGCCATAAGGATTTCATTACACTCTACGCTGTTGGTGAACCAGTTGATGAACTTGGCAGCTTCTTCTTTGTGCTGGGAAGTCTCAGCGATGGAGAAGAACTGGCTTGGCTTTAAGTACATCGGGTTGCTGGAAGCATCTGTCAGAGTCGGATACATGGTAATTCCAAGGTCTCTTCCGGCTGTGCTGGAGATACTGATGAACTGGTTGGAGAATGAGAAATCGTTCCATGTTGTGCCGTCGATAATCGGCTTTGTCTCTACAACATCAGGGTTCTTCTCAGCCAGTAAATCAGGAGAAATAGCAAATTCAGCCTGTGCGAATTTCTCTACATTGCCAAAATGCTCTTTGGAGTTCGTTGTGTCGCCTGCATTGATATCGTCGAATAAGTGGCTGCCTCTGCCTCTTGCAACAACCTGCATCATGTTGATTCCGCCGTCGTAGAAGGTCTTAGCGCCTGTCTTCTCGTAAATTTCCTTGGAAATGTCGTAGAACTCATCAATTGTCATCTGCTCTGGAATTGTAACGCCAGCCTGCTCTACAATTGCCTTGTCGTAGCTCATGTTCGGCGCGTTGCTTCCCAAGCTGATAGCGTAGCACTTACCGTCGATGGAACCACTGGAGATGATGCTTTCCGGAATCTTGCTTGTGTCAATCGTACCATCTTCGATAAATGGTGTTAAGTCAGCAAGCTGTCCGCTCTTCTGATACTGATTTAAATAAGAATAGTCCTGCTGGATAATATCAGGTAAGTTGCCGCCTGCTGCCATAGCGGAAAGCTTATCCCAGTAACCGGACCAGTCTGTGAACTCTACCTTGATCTCAACGTTCGGGTTCTGGCTCATATAGAGGTCAGCCGCTTTCTTGGTCACATCGTTTCTGGTCTGATTGCCCCACCAGCAAAGGCTTAACGTAATCTTTTCACCGGAGTCTGCCGGTGCTGCTGTGGTTTCAGCTGCTGCCGCCGCTGTGGTGGTCTCGCCGCCCGCTGCCGCTGTGGTTGCCTGTGTCTCAGCCGGCTTATTTCCGCCGCCACACGCGGTCAAAGATGCTGCCATTAAAACTGCCATGGATGCTGCTAAAAATCTCTTTTTCATTAAAAAAACCTCCCGTCTTTTTGATAGCTTTATTTTATGTAAAAAGTGAACAATAGTAAAGTTAAAAAATGGCTTTTTATGGTTAAAAAAATGGTTTTTGCCGGTTACACTCTTTTGCAAAACGGCTTTTTACTATATAATACTCTGTAGCAGGAAATGGAAAGGAGGATGGTCAATAAAGATGAAAAGATTGAAAAACCGTTTTAATAATCTCTCACTGTACAAAAAAATACTTCTGATCTTCTCCGTCACGCTCGCTTTCACCTACGGGGCTTTTTTCATCGGGATTCATTTTCTGACTCTGCGGTATGAAAAAGAGCTGTACCGGACCAATGCCCAGGCGCTGGACCGCGTTTCCAATGCCATATCGGCCGAATTGCAGGCGATTGAAGCCATTTCCACCAATATTATCAGCGACAGTCTGATTCAGGAAACCTTAGGTTTGATTCGGGAAAACCCGAAAGGCGACCGGGTTCCTACCATGAGGCGTGATATCTACCAGG
>CAUEKH010000115.1 GCA_959018155.1 uncultured Hungatella sp. | reverse complement strand
ATTCAGGTGGCTTATTTTTAGTAAAATGTGTGTTTTTCTTCGCAACCATTTTTCCATGAAAATCAGGCAAAAAGCGTCTGTTCCGGCTGATTTTCAAAATTTCATCAGCCGGAACAGACGCCCTGGTGGTCAAAAATGAAGGATCCGTCAATAAACCGCCGGCCGCCTCACAATCAATGTATTATACCCGTATCTGCGCAGTTGCTGTTCCTGCCGGACCGCATTGTCAAGTTCCAGGAAAGCCCCGGCCCTCACTTTGTAGAGGCCGTCTTCCAGGACAACAAAAGCAGGAAAGCCCTGGGACCTTAAGGTTTCCAGCTGCTGATCTGCCAGTCTCCGCACGCGGTAAGCCCCTGTCTGAACCTGGTAGTACTCCGGCCGCATCGCGTCCTCTTCTTTAAATGTCTGCAAAATCCCATCTGCGATCGCCTGGGCCACCGCCTGAAAATTTTCGTCAAACAGTTCATTATCCGCGTCATTATCAATAAATCCGGCCTCTATCAGGACGGCTGGCATCTCCGTTCGTCTCAGCACGACGAGGCCCGGTCTCTCGATAATTCCCAGATCCATGAAGCCCGTTTTCGTTAGCTGCTCATTAATATTGGCGGCCAGAAGCGACGGAATACCCTGATTTTCAAACACCAGACTCTCAATCCCGGAAGCGCTTCCCGGGATGGGCATGGCATTGCGGTGGATGGAGATAAAATAATCGACTTCCGACTCATTTCCCATCATCGCCTTCTCAAGCGGCGTGTTGTACGTATCATCCGTTCTCGTATATCTTACATCAACCCCGTTCCGGGAGAGAATTCTCCCTACTGCGAGGGCAAGTCTCAATACATCGTCCTTCTCCTGTCTTTCATTCCAGGTGGCGCCAGGATCTGAACCGCCGTGACCGGCATCTATCATTACTATTCTTCTTTCAGCCAAAAGAAAAACTCCTTTCACATACCTCTATATCTATAAAGTATGTGAAAGAAGCATAATCTGTACCTTACAAATCTTTTCTTATCCCTGTAAGCTTCGCATTTACGCGGTTCAGCGTCTCCTTCGATATCAGCCCGCCCGATTTTCTCGCCACGTTCTCTAAGGAAACGTCGCCGATCAGCGGAATCATCGGATGGTCTAAGAGAACGATTTGCACCTCCTGCTCCACCGCTTTCCTGGCCTCCTCTGACAGCAGAATATCGTTGAGCGAATCGTAGACGGAATAGCAGCCGCTTCTCACGCGGTATTCCGTCTCCGTATTCCGGCGTTCCTTATCAGTATCGTGCCTGTAAAGGTAGGACGGCTCGTCCGTCTTCTCCCCGTACAGAATGGTATCATCGAAATCGCCCCGCTCTGTCTTTACGAGGATCTCATTTTTCCCTTCCTGCAGAGAAATGCCGTTCATCCAGAAGATGTGGCCGCTGCGGCACATGGGACCGATTTTCATGCCATTGACAAATAAGACTACTTCCCCGGCGTTGGAGTAGACCCGGATAGAAGTCTGGCTCTCCGCCCTCTTCTGATACCGCTTTCCCGCAATATGGATCACTGGCTCAGACGACCACTCCGCCTGGTAGAGGTAATAGGCGTCCTTCTTCGTCTTCCTGTCATAGGTGACAAGCCCTTTTGTATTCCGGCCTCTGACGCCTCCTTCTGAGCGGCTGACCGACGCAAAGTCAAACAGGTTCCAGACGTAGGTCGCCCACACCTTATCGTGACGTCTGATAATGTCCAGCATCTGCTCATGGTAATACGCCTGATAGCCTTCCGAGTAGTCCCCCTTCGTAGGGGAATTGTTCTGATACTGCAAGATTCCGTCAGCCCCGTATTCTGAGACTGCCACAGGAAATTTCGCTGTCTCTTCCATCTGCGTCAGCCACGAATCCATGTCGCCGCACTCCCCGATATACCAGCCATAATAGATATTATATCCGACTCCGTCCGTGATCTGGTTAAACCGGCTGGTGCTGTCCAGCATCATCATCTGAGAGCAGACGGTAATCCGCCCGGGATCGAGTTCCTTGGCCAGCTGATTTAAAGATTTTGCGCAGTCCAGCACCCACTCCGATTCCCCGAACATGGACAAATCATTGCCGATTCCCCAGAAGCAAATCGAAGGATGGTTGTAATTCTGCTTGATCAGTTCTCTCAGCTGCTGCATGGCGTTGTCGTGGGCCTCCGGACAGTGGGAAAGCCTGGAAATAAACGGGATCTCCGCCCAGACCACAAGCCCCTCCCTGTCGCACAGATCGTAAAAATAAGGGGCGTGCTGATAGTGCGCCAGCCTGACGGAATTGGCGCCAAGTTCCCTTATCAGCCCGATATCCTCTTCCATCTCTGCGCGGCTGACAGCCCAGCCTCTGTCCTCCCGGTCCTGATGTCTGGCCACACCGCGAAGCAGCAGACGGTTCCCATTTAACAGAAAACCCTCCCTGGCGGAAAGACTGATCGTGCGAAAGCCAAATTTTACCCTGCGCTCTTCCAGGCACCGGCCGTCCCTCATCAGCTTTACAACCAGAATATAGAGACAGGCCCTGCCGCGTCCCTCCCACAGCATGGGATTTGCCACCGAAAGCGTGATATTTCCTTCTTTTGCATCTCCGGCTGAATCCGCGCAGAGCTTTCCGGCCTGGTCAAATATCTGGCACCACAGCCGGCAGTCCGCCGCCTCTTCTACCACACATTCCACCTTCACAAAACCGCTCTCTCCCGACAGGCCGGTCGTCGCGTAAATGCCATCGGATCCGTCGTCATCGAGGCTGAAGCGGGTCTTGTCTGCCACGATTAAATTCACATCCCGGTAAACGCCGCCAAAGAAGGTGTAATCGGCAGCTATCGGGTATACGTCTTCCCTGGGAGTGTTGTCTACCCGGATCCGGATCTCGTTCTCCTTCTCCCAGTCGAGCCACGGCGTCATATTCACGCGGAACAGGGAGTAGCCGCCCTTATGTACTCCTGCCGGATGGCCGTTTACGAAAACCTCAGCCACACTGTTGGCAGCCCCGACCTCCAGGTAGATATCCTTCCCCTTCCAGTCTGCGGACAGCGTAATCTGCTTTGTGTAGGCGCACGGCCCCACATAACCGCCGTCTCCATTCTGGCTGCTGCGAATATCCCACACATGCGGAAGAGTGACACATTCTGCTGTGCCGATGCTTTCCTTTGAAAAACTCCAGTCAGAGTTGATACTGTATCTCCTCATCTTGCACCTCCCCATTTACTTCAATCCACATCCTGAATCAGTAAGCTGCTTTCTGCCGGGATTCGAGTCTATTAGGTACATTATACAAAATTTCGCAGAAAGGTACAATACAATTCGGAGTATTTAACAAATTTATACATATTTAGTAAATCAGGCGCTGAAGGGTTCGCCCTCCTCTTTCCCCTTTTCCGCAAAAAATGGTATTTTTTCAGCGATAAACGGCGTAGAAAGCACAATCTGTGTCTCCGTCTTCCCGTACCGCCTCAGTTTTTCCGTAAAATGATCGAAATCAGCCTGATTGCTGAAAACAGCCTTCATCAGCACGGAGTACTCGCCAGACACGAGACTGCATTCCAGAACATTTAAGCATTCTTCCATTTCCCGCAGAAAATGCGGCTGGCTGGCGGCTGTGACGGCAGTACTTATAAATGCCACGATCTGACAGCCCAGCTTCGCCGGATTTACCGAAGCGTGGTAACCGGTGATAACCGCCTCCCGTTCCAGCCGGGCAATTCTTGCCGACACGGCCGGGGAGGACAGAAACGTCTCGTCCGCTATTTTTTTAAGAGAAGCCCGTCCATTTTTCTGTAACATACTTAAAATCTTCTTGTCTGTCTCATCCATTTTCCACATCTCCTCAAGTCGAATCCCCGCCGCAGCCGGCAGGGAATGAACCATGGTACTTTTCTGTAACAGAGAAAGGCGTCATTTCCCTGTGGAAATGAACGCCTTCGTTCCTGCTCACATTATTTTTTTATCTGATACAGCGGACCATCCGCGCCACAGCCTCCACCGTATTCTCATACGTGCCAAATGCCGTAAGCCGGAAATATCCCTCCCCGCTGGGGCCAAAACCGCTGCCCGGAGTTCCGACCACGCCGGCCTCCTCTAACAGCCGGTCGAAGAACTCCCAGGAGGTCCTGCCTCCCGGCACCTTCAGCCAGATATAGGGGGAATTTACCCCGCCGTATACCTCCGCCCCGGAAGACTTTAAGCCATCCCGGATCACAGACGCATTTTTCATATAGCAGTCAATCTGTGCCCGGATCTGTTTTCTTCCTTCGGGAGAATAGACCGCCTCGCCCGCCCTCTGGACAATGTAGGGCGCCCCGTTGAACTTCGTCCCGTGACGCCGCGCCCACAAGCTGTGGAGTGGGACGTTCCCCCGGACCAGTTCCTTTGGGATCACCGTAAAGCCAAGACGCAAGCCGGTAAATCCGGCATTCTTGGAAAAGGATCGAAATTCAATGGCACACGTCTTTGCCCCTTCCACCTCATAGACGGAGTGGGGAACCTCCTCCTCGGCGATATAGGCTTCATATGCCGCATCGTAGAGGATGACGGAACCATTTTTATTGGCATAATCCACCCAGACCTGAAGCTGATCTCTGGTAAGTGCCGTACCTGTGGGGTTGTTGGGATTACAGAGATAGATCAAATCCGGCACTTCTTTCGGCAGTTCGGGGGCAAAATGGTTTTCTGCCGTACACGGCATGTAGAGGATCCGGCTCCATTTTCCCGTCTTCTCATCGTACTCGCCGGTCCGGCCCGCCATCACGTTGGAATCCACGTAGACCGGGTAGACCGGATCACAGACGGCAATCCGGCAGTCTTCGCTGAAAATCTCCTGAATATTGCCGCAGTCGCTCTTGGCGCCGTCCGAGATGAAGATCTCATCGGCTGCAATCTCACAGCCCCATTCGCGGTAGTCCTGCTTCGCAATCGCCTCCCGCAGAAAAGCGTAGCCCAAATCCGGCGCATAGCCGCGGAAGGTATCGGAATTTCCCATCTCGTCTACCGCGCCGTGAAGCGCCTCGATAATCGCCGGCGCAATCGGCTGTGTCACGTCTCCGATCCCCAGGCGAATCACCTGTTTATCGGGATTTGCAGCCGTATACGCGTTTACCTTTTTCGCGATCGTGGAAAAAAGATAGCTGCCCGGCAGTTTCAAATAGTTTTCATTTACTCTGACCATCGCTGTCCTCCTGTCTGTCCCGGAAAGAGGTACGCGCACCTAAAATATCCGATGCGCCCTCTCTCGCTTACAAATCTTCTTCGTTAAATTCCCCCCGGAACACCTCCACAGCCGGCCCCGTCATATAGATATGGCCGCTCTCCCTGTCCCAGAAAACCGTTAATTTACCCCCTTTTAATTCCACCTCCACCGTATCATCGGTGCGGCCGCTTAAAACAGAGGCCGCCGCGCTGGCGGTCGCCCCGGTCCCGCAGGCCCACGTCTCTCCGCTGCCCCGCTCCCAGACGCGCATCCGGATATGGCCGCGGTCCACCACCTCGATAAATTCCGAGTTGGTCCGCTCCGGAAATCTCTCATGATTCTCAAATGACGGCCCCATCGCCTCCAGATCGAGGCTGTCAATTCCTTCCATATAATAAATGGCGTGGGGATTTCCCATGGAAATGCCGATAAATTCATACGGTTTCCCGTCGACCGTGATCGGCTCCGGCAACTGGCTTGTCACCTGGGGAATCCCCATATCCACAGTGACGGCCACGGCTTTCCCGTTTTCCACAGCCACCTTTAAGTGCTTGATTCCGGCGCCCGTCTCCACATCGAATTCCGGCTTATCCACAATCCCGTGATCGTACGCGTATTTTCCAACACAGCGGATTCCGTTGCCGCACATCTCGCTCTCAGAACCGTCCGCATTGTACATGCGCATACGGCAGTCCGCTCTGTCTGACGGACAGATCAGAATCAGCCCGTCGGATCCGATTCCGAAATGGCGGTCACTGACCAGGACGGCCAGCTTATCCGGCTCATCCACTTTTTCCTCAAAACAGTTGATGTAGACGTAATCATTTCCAGTACCCTGCATCTTTGTAAATTGCATGTAAATATCCCCCATCTTCTACCTGTTAATCAGGCTCATAATCATCTGTGCGGTCTCAACCATATTGGTTCCGCTGTCCATGCTGCATTTCTGGATATAACGGTGGGCGTCCGTCTCAGTCATGTGGTTGCGCTCCATCAAAAGAGCCTTGGCCTGCTCGATCTGCTCCTGTTCCTCGCGGCTGCGCCCCCTCTGCTGACCGCGGCGCTTCTTGCGTAGGCGGATCATCTCCCCGCTCATCATCTCCATGGTGCTCAGCAGATCGTTGACCTTCAGAGGAAGGCCCAGGTACATCACACCCTCAGGCGGCCTGCCGTTGACTCCGGCCGGTGACGCCACCAGAAGCATCCGCATCTCAGGCGAAAGGCACTCGTAAATCTCCTGGTACACCATATCCGCAAAGCGGCAGCCGCAGACGATGATTCCGCTTCCCAGCTCGTCGGCGCTCTTGATCGTCTGGGCGCCGGAGGTGCAGACCGCCGCAACATCGTAACCGTTTTTAACAAGGACATTTCTGATATTCTTCCCGTTTTCAGGATTGGAAAATGCCACAATCACGTTGGCCATGCACACTCACCTCCCAGCAGTTATATCCGAAAAACTGCGTTCTGATACGTATTTTTAATACTTATATAAATATTCTTCCGTCTCCCAGTCGGTCACATACGCCCGGAACAGACGCCATTCTTTCTCTTTCGCCTCTAAATACTTCTCATAAATGTGATCTCCCAGGACTGTTCTCATGAAATCGCTGCTGCGGAACTCCTCGATGGCCTCGCCCAGCGTCTCCGGCAGACGCTCGATTCCCAGATCCTTCATTTCCTCCGGGCTCATTGTGAGAATGTTTGTATCCACACTGGCCGGCGGATTCATTTTCTTTCTGATTCCGTCGAGTCCGGCTGCCAGGCAGGCTGCCAGGGCCAGATAAGGATTGACAGCGGAATCCGGGCAGCGAAGTTCGATTCTCGTGTTCTCTCCGCGGGAAGACGGAATCCGGATCAGCGGACTGCGGCTGGCCTTTCCCGACCAGGCGATGTAGACCGGCGCGTCGTACCCCGGCACAAGCCGCTTGTAGGAATTGACGAGTGGATTCGTCAAAATAGTCATTTCCTTCATGTGATGAAGGATTCCCGCCATAAAATGGTAGGCGATGGCGCTTAAGCCCAGGTTGTCTCTCTTATCTTCGAATAAATTATTGCCCTGCAGATCGGAGAGGGACATATTGATATGCATCCCCGACCCATTTACCCCTGCCTTCGGCTTCGGCATAAATGTGGCGTGAAGGCCGTGGCGTTTTGCAATCGTCTTCACCGCCATCTTAAAGGTCATGATATTGTCCGCTGTCA
>CAUEKH010000114.1 GCA_959018155.1 uncultured Hungatella sp. | reverse complement strand
ACTACGGAATCCGTGAAAACCTCTTAAAGTACGACGAGGTGATGAACGAGCAGCGTGAGGTGATCTACGCGGAGCGCCGCAAGGTTCTGGACGGCGACAACATGCGCGATGTAATCTTAAAGATGGTTACCGATATCGTGGAAAATGCTGTCGATCTGTCCATTTCCGATGAACAGAGTCCGGAAGAGTGGGATCTCAACGAATTAAATACCCTTCTTCTTCCGATTGTGCCGCTTAATCCGGTTACCCTTCCGGAAGATAAGAAGATTAAGAAGAATGAACTGAAGCATATGCTGAAGGAAGAGGCCATCAAACTCTATGAGACGAAGGAGGCTGAATTCCCGGAGGCAGAGCAGATCCGTGAGATTGAGCGTGTTATTTTACTGAAGGTGATCGACAACAAGTGGATGTCCCATATCGACGATATGGAGCAGCTGCGCCAGGGTATCGGCCTGCAGGCTTACGGCCAGAGAGATCCGCTGGTTGAGTACAAGATGAGCGGATACCAGATGTTTGATGAGATGACGGCTGCCATCCGTGAAGATACGGTGAGAATCTTATTCCATATCCGCGTAGAGCAGAAGGTGGAGAGAGAGCCGGCTGCCAAGGTGACAGGTACCAACAAGGATGACAGCGCGGCCAAAGCACCGGTCAGAAGAAATGACACGAAGATTTACCCGAACGATCCGTGTCCATGTGGATCCGGCAAGAAGTACAAACAGTGCTGCGGACGGAAGGTTGTCTAATCGTTCCGAAACAGGATTTTAAGAGAGGGGTTCAACTGAAAACCGCAGGGGGAAGGTTGGACCCTCTTTTAAATAGAAGCATCAAAAATAAAAAAATGAAAGTGGGTGACACAGTGGTAGAGTTAGACCAGTACAAATATGAATTATCTACGTTTGAAAAACCATTAGTGGAAGTGAGGGATTCACTTTGACTTAGATAATAAGTTGAAGCGGATTGACGAACTCGATAAGTCCATGGAGGAGCCGGGCTTTTGGGAGGATCCGGAGAAGTCCACGAAGATTGTGCAGCTTGCCAAGAATTTAAAGGATACGGTTAAGACGTATCGGAGTCTGGAGCAGCAGTTCGAGGACATCGGCGTGATGATCGAGATGGGAAATGAGGAAAATGACCCGTCCGTGATTCCTGAAGTGGAAGAGATGCTGAATGAATTTAAGGAAAAGCTGGAGGAGATGAGGATTAACACCTTACTTTCCGGCGAATATGACAGCGACAATGCGATTTTGAAGCTGAATGCCGGCGCGGGCGGTACGGAATCGTGCGACTGGTGCAGTATGCTTTACCGCATGTACTGCCGCTGGGCGGAGAAAAAGGGATTTTCCGTGGAGGTCCTGGATTATCTTGACGGTGAAGAGGCGGGAATTAAGTCGGTCACCATCCAGGTCAACGGGGAGAATGCCTACGGCTATTTGAAATCAGAGAAGGGCGTTCACCGTCTCGTACGTATTTCCCCCTTTAATGCGGCGGGAAAACGTCAGACGTCCTTTGTGTCATGCGATGTGATGCCTGATATTGAAGAGGATCTGGACGTGGAAGTGAACGATGAAGATCTGCGGATCGATACGTACCGTTCCAGCGGCGCGGGCGGCCAGCACATCAACAAGACCTCTTCTGCTATCCGAATTACCCATATTCCGACAGGAATCGTGGTGCAGTGCCAGAATGAACGTTCCCAGTTCCAGAATAAGGATAAAGCCATGCAGATGTTAAAGGCCAAACTCTATATGCTCAAGCAGCAGGAGAATGCCGAGAAGCTGTCGGATATCCGCGGCGATGTGACAGAGATTGGCTGGGGCAACCAGATCCGTTCTTACGTGCTGCAGCCTTATACCATGGTCAAGGATCACAGAACGAACGCGGAGACGGGAAATGTAAACAGCGTGCTTGACGGGGCGCTGGATTTATTTATCTACGCCTATCTGCGGTGGCAGAGTACCGGGGCCAAGATGGAATAATCAGCCAAACGGTCCGTGTTCCGGTTCACACTACAGAGGACCCGCCGGGAGAGGCGCTGCCCTTCCCGCCAGGTCCTCTGCGGTGTAAATCGGGACGCGGCCTGAGTGATAGAATGAATTCCAGGTTAAATTTTTATAAAAAATAGTTGCATACAAGAAACAAATATGATAATATCTTCCCTATGAGCACAGATGTATTTCCGATGCGGACACAGAAGGGAAGATATTTTTTATGGAAGAAAAAAGCAAATATTTTGTGGTAAAGCAGAAAGCTGTGCCGGAAGTGCTGCTGAAAGTGGTCGAGGCCAAAAAGCTGCTGGAATCGGAGCGGGTAATCACCGTTCAGGAGGCGACTGACCGTGTGGGAATCAGCCGCAGTTCCTTTTACAAGTATAAGGATGATATTTTTCCATTCTATGATAATGCGAAGGGAAAGACCATCACTCTTGTGATGCAGATGGATGATGAGCCTGGGCTTCTGTCCGACTTGCTGCATATTGTGGCAGTTTACCACGCAAATATCCTGACAATCCACCAGAGTATACCAGTCAATGGAGTTGCCACGCTGACTTTAAGCGTGGAGGTCCTGGAAAGCACCGGCAATGTATCCAGGATGGTAGAGGACATGGAAGAGAAGAAAGGTGTCCACTACGTAAAAATTTTAGCCAGGGAGTAGAGCGCTATGATACATATTGCAGTTATGGGCTACGGCACTATCGGTTCGGGTGTGGTAGAAATCCTGGAAAAGAACCGTGAGACGATCGCAAAAAGGACGGGAGAAGCCGTCAATGTAAAGTACATTCTTGATTTAAGAGATTTCCCGGGCACTTCCGTGGCAGATAAGATTGTTCATGATTTCTCCGTCATTGAAAATGACCCTGAAGTCTCCATGGTAATTGAAACCATGGGCGGGTTAAACCCGGCCTATCCTTTCGTGAAGGCCAGCTTAGAGGCCGGAAAGCACGTTGCCACCTCCAATAAGGCTCTGGTAGCGGCCTACGGCACGGAACTGCTTGCGATTGCCAGAGAAAAGAACGTCAACTTCTTCTTTGAAGCCAGCGTAGGCGGCGGCATTCCGATTATCCGCCCGCTGTACACCTGCCTTGCAGGAGAAGAGATTGAAGAGATCACGGGCATTTTAAATGGTACGACCAACTATATTCTGACTAAAATGGATAAAGAAGGTGAGACCTTCGAGGCGGCTCTTAAGGAGGCCCAGGATTTGGGATACGCCGAGAGAAATCCGGAGGCAGACGTGGAAGGTCATGACACATGCCGCAAGATTGCCATTTTAACCGCCATGGCGACGGGCCACGAAGTCAATTATGAAGATATTTATACAGAAGGAATCACGAAGATCACAGACGTTGATTTCCGCTATGCGGAGAAAATGGGAACGTCGGTGAAGCTGTTCGGTTCCAGCCGTATGAAGGACGGGGAAATCCACGCCTGGGTGGCGCCTGTGATGATTGGCAGGGATCATCCGCTTTATTCGGTCAGTGACGTATTCAACGGAATTTTAGTAAAAGGCAATATGCTTGGAACTTCCATGTTCTACGGCAGCGGGGCAGGAAAGCTTCCGACGGCCAGCGCCGTGATTGCCGATATCATAGAGGCCATGTTAAACCGCGGACGCCATGTGGAAATGGGCTGGGACGACAGCCGCCTTGCCATCGCGCCCATAGAGACAGGAAGCTACCGCTATTTTGTGCGGATCAGGGGAATTGCCGGGCAGCGTCTGGAAGAGGTGAAAGCGGTATTCGGCGAGGTCGAGGTGATAGAACTGGATCACATGGATGAATTTGCGGTGGTAACCCGGTCCATGACAGAAGCAGATTATGAAGAGAAGGCGAAGAGCCTGCCGGGAATCAGACAGAGGATCCGGGCTGAAATCTAGGAGGCATTCATGTTAATTGTTAAAAAGTTCGGCGGAAGTTCCGTTGCGGATAAAGACAGAATTTATCATGTGGCGCGACGCTGTATAGAAGATTATGAGAAGGGCCATGAGATCGTTGTTGTCCTGTCCGCCATGGGAAAGACGACAGACAGCCTGATTGCAAAGGCCCATGAAATCAATCCAAATCCTCCCAAGAGGGAACTGGATATGCTGCTTGCGACGGGAGAGCAGACGAGTGTGGCTTTAATGTCCATGGCCATGAACGCGCTGGGCGTTCCGGCTGTCTCTTTAAATGCCGCTCAGGTGGCGATGCACACCACCTCCACATACGGAAGCGCCAAGTTAAAGAGGATTGACACGGAGCGGATCCGCCATGAGCTGGATGCGCGCAAGATTGTCATTATCACCGGCTTCCAGGGGATCAACAAGTACGATGATGTGACGACCCTGGGCCGTGGCGGTTCTGATACGACTGCGGTGGCGCTGGCAGCGGCCCTCCACGCCGACGCGTGTGAGATATACACGGATGTGGACGGTGTATACACAGCTGACCCGAGAATTGTGCCAAATGCGAGGAAGCTTACCGAAGTCTCATACGATGAGATGCTGGAGTTTGCCTCTTTAGGGGCCAAGGTGTTACACAACCGTTCCGTCGAGATGGCGAAACGGTACGGAGTACAGTTAGTGGTCCTTTCCAGCATGTCAAGAGCGGAGGGAACCATCATCAAGGAGGAGACGAAAGTGGAGAGAATGCTGGTAAGCGGGGTAGCCGCGGATAAAAATGTGGCCAGAATTTCCGTCATCGGAGTGAAGAACGAGCCAGGTATCGCGTTTAAGATATTTAACCTTCTGGCGCGTCACCATATTAATGTAGATATTATCATCCAGTCTATCGGTCGGGAGGAGAGAAAGGATATCTCCTTTACCGTGGCAAGAACTGATCTGGAAGAGGCCATGATCATTTTAAATGAGAACAGAGAGGCGCTGACAGCCCAGACCATTGCCTGTGAGAAGGGAGTCGCCAAGATTTCCATTATCGGCGCAGGTATGACCAGCAACCCTGGCGTGGCTGCCAAGATGTTCGAGGCGCTTTACAGTGCCAACGTCAATATCAAGATGATCGCCACCTCCGAGATCAGGATTACGGTTCTGATTTCCGAGGAAGATGTCAACCGTGCCATGAGAACCGTCCATGACGCCTTTGACCTGGCAGACTGAGCGGAAAGCCGGTGGAATTGATAGACAGAATTGTTGATTTTATAAAAAAACTCCTGGGAATCGGTATGCCGTGCGCCTTTCATTTAATCACAGGGCTTTACTGCCCGGGCTGCGGCGGCACCAGGGCGGTGAAAGAACTGATCCGGGGAGATTTGCTCATGAGTTTCCAGTATCACCCGCTGGTCCTCTATACCGCAGCAGTGGTGATCCTGGAGCTTGTCACCTGGGGACTGGCGAAACTGTTTCACAGGCCGGGGCTTCATGTGAAAAAATACAATGTATTTATTCTGATCGGCGCCGGGATCGTGGTGGTAAACTGGATTTATAAGAATTATATGCTGGTATTTCGCGGCGTGGATTTGCTGCCGCTGTTGAAATAAAGCAGCTGCTGTGATAGAAAACTCCCGCATAAGGCAGACAGTTTCTTTGCTGTCCGGCTTATGCGGGAGTTTTTCATCTGAATGATTAAATTGGCGTATCTTTTTATTCCTCTTTATGGCTGCATCTGCTGAACCGGCTGCATCCAGAATTCCACTGCCTGCCGGAAATAATTCCCAAGGCTGGTGTCGCCCTCCATCATGGTGAAGGCAAATATAATAAAGAAGGTCATAAGAAGCCCGCAGACGACTGCCAGTGCGGAGAGAATCAGTCCAAGCTGCGCCTGCTGTGTAAATGGTTTTCCTTTTTTCGATGCAACGGCACAGGCAATCCCGATTAAGCCCATGTATAGGCCCGAGGGGAGGCTCCAGATAGGGGAACAGAAGCAGTTCGCCACAAGCCCCATAGCGCCTAAGAAGACGGACCAGGAAGCCCAGAGCGCCTCCGGCTGCGGAAGCTTCGGGAAAATGCCGTTATTTTTATTCTGATTATCGTCCATAATTTCTTACCTCGCTGAGATATTATTGTAGCACGAAAGAGATTGTAAATCAATGTCGAGTTTTACGACTCTGTCTCATTTTTAACGTATGACTTGCATAACCGGGCGCTATGAATTATAATAGTTAAATTGGAAAAGTACAGGAAATAAGGGGACAGACATGGACATTATTAAGGCATTACAGGAAGAACTTGGAATAGGACGCGGGCAGGTAGAAGCCACGGTTAAACTGATTGACGAGGGGAATACGATTCCTTTTATTGCAAGATACAGAAAAGAAGTGACCGGTTCGCTGAATGATGAGGTGCTTCGAAATCTGGATGAGAGACTTCGCTATCTGCGGAATTTAGAGGAGAAGAAGGAGTCGGTCATCGCCTCCATCAGAGAGCAGGAGAAGCTGACTCCGGAACTGGAAAAGGCGATTTTGGAGGCAGCCACATTGGTGGCTGTGGAAGATTTATACCGCCCCTACCGGCCGAAGAGACGTACCAGAGCCACTATCGCGAAGGAGAAAGGGCTGGAACCGCTTGCCGATCTGATTCTGATGCAGCAGATGAAACAGCCGGTCTTAGAGGCGGCGAAGGCGTATATTTCAGAGGAAAAGGGCGTAGCCACGGCGGAGGAGGCTGTGGAAGGCGCGAAGGATATTCTGGCGGAGCGCATTTCCGACAACGCGGAATACCGGACGTACATCAGGAAGGTGACGATGGAACAGGGCAGCCTGCAGTCCGCGGCCAAGGACGAAAAGGCGGAGTCTGTCTATGAGATGTACTACCAGTACGAGGAGAGTATCAAAAAGACGGCCGGCCACAGAATTCTCGCCTTAAACCGCGGAGAAAAGGAGAAATTCCTGACGGTGAAGGTGCTGGCGCCGGAGGAGCAGATTCTCCGCTATTTAGAGAAGAAGACGATTGTTAAGGACAACCCCTATACAACGCCGGTCCTCAAAGAGGTGGCGGCGGACAGCTACGATCGTCTCATTGCCCCCGCCATTGAGCGCGAAATCCGCAGTGATTTGACGGAAAAGGCCGAGGACGGTGCTATTAAGGTATTCGGCAAGAATTTAGAGCAGCTTCTGATGCAGCCTCCAATCGTGGGCCGCGTGGTGCTGGGCTGGGACCCGGCTTTCCGGACGGGCTGCAAGCTGGCCGTGGTAGATGAGACGGGGAAGGTATTAGATACGGTCGTCATTTATCCGACAGCGCCGCAGAATAAAGTGGAAGAGTCGAAGGCTATTTTAAAGAAGCTGATTAAGAAATACCACGTATCCCTGATTTCCGTGGGAAATGGAACCGCTTCCCGGGAATCCGAGCAGATTATCGTGGAACTGTTAAAAGAGATACCGGAACCGGTTCAGTATATTATTGTCAATGAAGCCGGCGCCTCGGTCTACTCGGCCAGCAAGCTGGCTACGGAAGAATTCCCCCAGTTCGATGTGGGCCAGAGAAGCGCTGTCTCGATTGCCAGACGGCTTCAGGACCCGCTGTCTGAACTGGTGAAAATCGATCCGAAGTCCATTGGCGTCCG
>CAUEKH010000113.1 GCA_959018155.1 uncultured Hungatella sp. | reverse complement strand
GCGATGGTGCTCATCTGAACGCCGATCAAACCTTTTTTCATAAGTTCTGCTCCTTTTTCTTTCGTTTTTTGCGGCCCTGCACGCTTACAGCGCCACACTGCCGCCCGTGCGGCCTGCCTCCTGCACAGCGTCGATGAGCCGTATGCTCATTTCGGCGTCGCGCACATGGATGTAATCGTCCGTACCGTCTTCCAGCGCCTTGTAGAACTTGCCGATGAGCTTTGCATGGCTGGCGCCGTAATAGAACTTGGTGCCCGGAAGGCGCGCGTCCTCACACAGCTCCTCGCGGGAACCGTCCTGGGCGACGCGGTACAGCACGTTTTCGATGATGGCGAAATCCGCCTTTTCCAACTGTACGCCAATCTGCACGCTTTCATTTTTGTAGTTGGCGTTGGTGGCCATGAACAGGCCTTTGCCTCCGTCCGCATAGGTGAGCTGCGCGGCCACGGTGTCTTCCACTTCAATGCCGTAGTCCAAAAGCTGGCTGACGCTTGCCCGCAGGCTTTTTACCGGGCCGCCGAGAAAGTACAGCAGGTCCAGCGTATGCACAGACTGGTTGATCATACAGCCGCCGCCGGCCGTTTCCCACTTGCCGCGCCAGGGCTTGCAGTCATAATACTGCTTGGGGCGCGCCCAGGGCACGATGCCTTTTGTCCCCAGCACCCTGCCGTATTCACCGCTCTCGATGATGCTCTTGAGCATCTCGACGGATTCGTTCAGCCTGTTCTGCAGGCAGATGCCGATGTGCACCTCGGGGTGCGCGGTCTCCAGCGCGGCAAATTCCTTTGCCTGCGCGGTGTTCAGCGCCACGGGCTTTTCGCAGAATACGTTCACGCCGTGCTCGGCAAAATATTTCGAGACGGGATAATGCAGGTAATGCGGCAGACAAACGTGTACGCAGTCCGGCTTTGCCTCCCGCAGCATCTCCTCATAATCCGTGTAAAAGGGCACACCCTCCGGGGCGCGCTGCCCTGCTTCGGGATCAATGTCGCACACCGCGCACAGCTCGATGTCCGGGTTGCCCGCGATGGCGGCCAGATGGATGGGAGAAATATCTCCCAAACCGATCACTGCTGCTTTTTTCATATTCTTTCCTCGCTTTCAGCGGCAAAACAGGCAAAGCGGCGGACGGCGAACGGCCGCCGCCGCTTTGTCCCGCCGCGCGGTGCTGTTTACTCGCGGACGGGGAATTTGCCCTCGGCCTCGATGCGCTTGTTCAGCTCGGCCGCATATTCCTCGGGATCCACCGGGTTGCTTACGGTGCGGTTCGTCCAGGCGGAAAGCTGGGAAGCATTGGCCAGGTTCACGCCGTTGATGCCGTCGGAGCCCGGAGCCAGCAGCGGAGTGCCCTCAATGATGTGGCAGGCAAAGTTTTCCATAACAGTAGTGTGCTGATAGCCCCAGCCGTCCTGGTTTTCAAACTCCTCAAGGTCATACAGGCCGCCCGCGGCGTTGCCCATCGTCAGCTTGGCAACGTCCATCATGGACATGGTCTCGTTCATCTCAGGCTCGGTCTTTTTCATGCGGTAGATCTTGGCTTTCTTGCTGTCCTCAACAACGATCTTGCCGCCGTCCAGGTCGATCTCCAGCCGGTCGGTGCCGATGGCATCGTGGGTGCAGGTGATAAAGCTGCCGGTAGCGCCGTTGGCGTACTCGGTCACGATGGTGACATCGTTCTCAACGTCGATCTTGCGGTGAGAACCATTGATGTTCTTGGAGGTGACCTTCGTGGGGATGCCGCAGATCCACTGCCAGAGGTCGAGCTGGTGCGGAGCCTGGTTCACCAGAACACCGCCGCCTTCGCCGCCCCAGGTGGCGCGCCATTCGCTCTGCTGGTAGTAGCTGTCCGGACGCCACCAGGTGTTGATGATCCAGTTGGAGCGGCGGATCTCACCCAGTTCGCCGGACTCCACAATCGCCTTCACACGCTGATACAGCTTGTTCGTACGCTGATTAAACATGATGCCGAAGGGAACCTCCGGATGAGCCGCCGCACACTCATTCATCTCACGAACAGACTTGGCATAGACGCCTGCCGGCTTCTCTACCAGGACGTGTTTTCCATGCTCTAAACAGTAAATGGCGATTTCGGTGTGAAGGTAGTGAGGAACCGTGGTGATTACTGCATCTACTTCGTCGGAATTCACCAGATCCTTCCAGTCTTTGTAGAAAGGAACTTCCGGGTATTTTTCCTTGCACATAGCCTCTTTCTGCGGATCGTCATCGCACAAAGCGCCGAGCGCACAGTGCGGCGGGCATTCCGGCGCCGGCATTCCCGGGAATCCGCCTTTGCCTGTCAGGAATCCGGCGTAAGCTCCGCCCTGTGCGCCGATTCCGATGAGACCAAATCTGATTTTCTTCTCCATGATTGTTTCCTCCTGATTTTCATTTCCTGTATGGTATTTTATGGTTTCACATTTGTTTGTAACCATAGTTTACCATGAACCCTTCCGACTTCAACAGGACGATTTTTGGATCAATTGGTAAAATCATTGCTTTTGTCTCTCTGCTTCTTAAAATTCATAAGAATATTTAATGGGTAAAGCCATTGTTTCCCTTCTGCCATCTGTGTTAGAATTGTGAGGGACCATTGACGGAATCGGTGATGGTCCCATGTGGATGAATCGTGTCCACAGCTGCAGCTGTCGTAGTTACACAATACATAGAAAAGTAAAAGAGGGAATATCATGGGTGGAATATTTGGTGTTGTATCCAAAAAAAGTTGTACACTTGATGTCTTTTTCGGAGTGGATTACCATTCCCATCTGGGAACGAAGCGGGGCGGCATGGCCGTCTATGGGCCGAATGGATTTTCCAGGGCCATCCACAATATAGAGAACACTCCTTTCCGTACGAAGTTCGACGGGGATCTGGACGAACTGGAAGGGAATATGGGGATTGGCTGCATTTCTGATAACGAACCGCAGCCGCTTTTAATTCAGTCCCATCTCGGAAGCTATGCCATCACAACCGTTGGAAAAATCAACAATCTGGACGAACTGGTGCAGGATGCCTACCGCAGCGGCCACATTCATTTCATGGAAATGAGCGGCGGAAGAATCAATGCCACAGAACTGGTCGCCGCGCTGATCAACCAGAAAGCCAGCATCGTGGAAGGCATTCAGTATGCCCAGGAGAGAATTGACGGTTCCATGACAATCTTAATCCTGACGCCGGAGGGCATCTATGCCGCCAGGGACCGTATGGGACGCACTCCAATCGTCATTGGAAAGAAAGAGGACGCCTTCTGCGCTTCCTTTGAAAGCTTTGCATACATTAATCTGGGGTACTCCGATTATGCGGAATTAGGCCCGGGAGAGGTGGTTTTCTTAACACCGGAATCCATGGAACGTCTGGCGCCCCCGAGAGAGGAAATGAAGATTTGTTCTTTCTTATGGGTCTACTACGGTTATCCGACTTCTTCCTATGAGGGAGTCAACGTGGAAACCATGCGGTACGAATGTGGAAAACTCCTGGCCCGCCGGGACGACGCAAAGGCCGATATGGTGGCCGGTGTCCCCGACTCCGGCATCGCCCATGCGGTCGGCTACGCCAATGAATCCGGAATCCCGTTTGCCAGACCATTTATCAAATACACGCCAACCTGGCCCCGCTCCTTCATGCCGCAGAACCAGGGGCAGCGCAATCTGATTGCCAAGATGAAGCTGATTCCGGTTGACGCCCTGATACGCGGCAAACGGCTGCTGCTCATCGACGACTCCATCGTCCGCGGAACCCAGCTGGGCGAGACAACAGAATTCTTATATCAGAGCGGCGCCAAAGAGGTCCATATCCGGCCGGCCTGCCCGCCTTTAATGTTCGGCTGTCCTTATTTGAACTTCTCCCGCTCCAACTCCGAGCTGGATCTAATCACAAGACGTGTCATCCGTGACCGGGAGGGGGACAATGTAAACGATGAAGTTCTGGCCGACTATGCCGATCCTGACAGCCAGAACTATAAGGAAATGGTGGAAGAGATCAGGAAGAAGTTAAACTTTACCACATTGCAGTACCACAGGCTTGATGATCTGGTGGAATCCATTGGGATTTCTCCGTGTAAGCTGTGTACGTATTGCTGGAATGGGAAGAAATAATACATAGAAATAACCGCGGCAGAACGTTGGGAAATTGGGGTTCTGCTGCGGTTTTGTTATACAATAATATCTATACTAAAAACAGATTTAATAGGGGTGGGATCCGATGTGTCCAACTAACACCTTCTTCCCGTCTCCAATCGTTTCATCAAACCAGTAAAAGTAAATCCTTAAATTGGAATCCCTCCGGATCAGCTTCATATGGGGAGAACATTCAATCTCTTTTATCTGCCATTCTGCCCCACAGTCGCTTCCCTCTTCGTAATATGAGAATGGGAACTTCAAGTATGCTTTATGTGCCGGATCACCAGTGCATTCAAGCGCTCTTGCACTCAATTCCTTCATTGCCTCAGCAGCATTAAAATTATGTCTTTCATATATCTCAATTGCATAATCATTCAGCAGAGACAGATTTGATACAATCGGTTTCGTACAATTTCTGAATTTTGGAATTTTTTTCATGGCCGCAACAATATCATCCGAAAAAACAGTATTTTGGAAACATGATCTCATAAATGTTGCAAATTCTTCCACATCCGTCAATTCAGCAAGAAACTCCCTCCGTTTTTCCCTGTAACCATCTGCAGTATTGATACAGTTTTCATACTCTCCCAGTGAAATCAGAATCTCCTTGTCCCCATCTGCCTCCAACTCTTTGATTGAATCGAGCATATAAAGCAGCATACTCCTGGTATCATGGCTACCGGATCCCATATCAGAGAATACCCAATCGCATAATGAGATACCAGGTTCAACTTCCATGTTATAAAATTTATCTAAATCGCATAGAAGCGATTCTTCATTTATCCTGCAGTAATCACAAATTTCCTGCAAATCGAGGAGTTCTTCCTCTCTCGCACCTAAATACTTATCTTTATCTGTGGTATGATACTGAAAACTATTCTCACATAAATGGTTATCAATCGTAAGCATTCCTTCTCCTAAGCATCATAATATCCCGTAAATCCTGCTGTTTCTGATCAAAAAAACCTTTTGGCCACTTACTTAACTCACCTGCAGGCGAAACATCAATTGCCAGTATTTCGATACCAGACTCCGTCTGCTGCATAAAATTCACCAGCATATTTGCCGAATCCCCTAAGTTCGCCATCTGAATTCTTGCGCCATCTATAATATGCTCACTGTGTGTTTCTACAACTACCTGCACCCCGCAACAGGCCAGCAGTGCAAGGAATTTTCCCATATTACTTTGAGCATATGGATGCAAATGTGCTTCCGGATTCTCAACTATCAGCAGACTCCTCTGTTCCGTTGACGCCCATAAGCCGGCAACTACAATCGGAAGAACATAGCTGATTCCGAACCCAGTCAAAGTAGGCACCACACCTGTATCCACCAGGGGATTTTTTATCCATAATTCCGTGATTGCCTTGTTATAATCTGTATGAAAATCTAACTGCATGTCTCCCAAAATTGCGCTCATCCATCTTTCAACGTGATACGAAAATTTTTGAGAAGTCACAGCACCGCCGGACATTGCATCGGCAACGCCGCGGTTATTCTTGTCCGCAATATCCATCAGATATGTTGCATTCTCTCCGTTCAGGGCAATTCCGTTCTTCTGTCCTGCCTGATTTACCATTCTGGGGCCTATCCGCTCAGCATTCAAATACTGCAATCCTCTGGCAGGAAACAGTTGTCCTTTCCTGATTTTTAAATCGAGAGGCGATGTTTTATCCACAACATATTGAAAAGAATACTTTTTTTCTCCTTCCGCAAGTCCAAAAGCGAAATCAAAGTCTTCATCCTCCGTAGGATTCTGGGAAATAAGAGCGTTGGGCGCACCAACAGAAAATCCGAACACCCTGTTAATATCAATTGATTCTTTTTCCCACTGCTCTCCTGTATTTCTCATAAAATCATTGCTGTAATGAAGCAGCAAAAGTGCCTGGATTACAGAAGATTTTCCTGCTGCATTTGCCCCGGTTAAGATTGTCAGACGCTTAAAATTAATGAGTTCCTTATTAAAGCATTTAAAATTAGTTAATGCTAATTGCTCTATCATAAAAGAGTTCCTCCAGGATTTTCCTTACCCCCTCAAATTGAAGTTCCATATTTTTCTTTGTGGCAGTAGATGAGGTTATCGCATTATAGTATTTACCCTGACCAAAATATTGGTATTGTAATTCTCTGGCATCGGACTGCCTGTTTTTCAGTACCTGACTGTCAAGTGTACAATTTGCCATTATGACGCTCCAGCAAATAAACAGTGGTTTATTGATTATATGACTCAGCCCTTCTTTTGAAAACGCAGCGTCTCCAAGCAGGGCATAGCATTTCTCCATACTGTTTTTAAAAAGTTCGATAAACTTAACCGTTTCCTGCCACTCCAGGGTATTTAATTCCAGAAGCGTTTCGTCCATCATTCTGGTAAGTGACTTTAAATGTTCCAGTTTTCCAGGTTCCGGATTGTATCTTAAATAAAATGTGATAAATCGAAGACATAGTTCCTGAGCATCCATACGCAGGTCTTTTACTTTTCCTCTGGTAGCCTTAATAAACTCTGCTGAGCCGCTCATCGCATTTAAAAGGCACCTGGTTTCTTCCGTAGCCATTATATTGCGAATCTCCTGGGAATTTAAAGGGATTCCTCCTGTATTAACTCTTCGAAACACATCAAATTTCACAAGTTCATGGCATCTGCTATCCAGCACATTGACTGCCATCTGCGTCTCCTCTATTCTTGTTTTATATTTTCTCGGAAGTCTGGAATAACAGAAGCCATTATACATATTCAAATATTGTAGTCCCTTTAACTCAAATACGTCGTTCATATAAGAGTAGATAGTAGAGAGTCTCTGTAATCCGTCAATCACCAGTTTATCTCCTTCCTGGTTCTCCTGAAAATAAAAAGCAGGAATTGGAATCTTCAACATCAATGATTCAATCAGCAGTGATTTACGCTGTACATCCCAAACCAGTTTTCTCTGAAATTCCGGTGACAATGTTAATACCCCGTTTTCTATCCAGTGATAAACCTGATAAACCGAATACATATGCTGGCTGATGCGGACATCATCTGGAGAGTAAGGACTTTCCTCCTAGCTTTCGTCACCCTTATCTTCCATCTCTACGCCTACAAGTTCATCCTCGTACCGTTCTGATTCTTTTATAAAATCACAAATTGACTGCACCAGCACCACTCCCTCTCCAAATGTTAAACTACTGTTCACATTATATCCTACTTGGCGGAACATTACAATATGAGCCTCACCATTTCTCCCGGCTCCGCCACCACCTCTCTTCCTCCAGTTCGTCTCTGATTTCCATTACAAACAGCGCGAGAACAACCGCCGAAGCTAAGCCGGTCAGCCACAGCAGCACCTTCATCCCATTACCTCTTTACTATCTGATAATATACCCTGGATGTAATTATATAAATGATCCCGTAAAAAAATGCAAACAACAGCACAACTCC
>CAUEKH010000112.1 GCA_959018155.1 uncultured Hungatella sp. | reverse complement strand
CCACAGGGAACCGATTCATCCGGCTTGTGGGCCAGTTCCAGTTCGCCGGGTCCGTAGGACATGCAGTTGTGGTTGTGAAGCATTCCGGCGATAACGGCCGTGTCGGTATAGCCCGGGAAAAAGCTGACTTCCACCGGTTCTCCGGTCACCTCTTCACAGACCCGCCTTAAAGCGCCCAGGAGAGGGGAAGCGTCGTCCTTCTCCACGTAAGGGCGGTCGCCGGTAATCTTATAGCTGGCCGTAATACCGGGTACTTCTTTAGCCGCGCGGTCGATTGCGTCTTCCACGATTCGGATGGCGCGGCCGGTGTCTGTGGGCGGGACGAGGCGCATGTCGATGGAGACACGGCACATATCAGGCACGACGTAAGGCCGATAGCCGCCCTCGATCTGGCCGAAGGTTACCGTTGAGATTCCCAGGTCCGGATGAGAAGGACAGGCCCCGATTTCCTTTCGGATGCAGGAAATGATTTCCGCCATGGCGGCGATAGCGTCCGCCCCTTTCCATGGCGTACTGGCGTGGGCGGTCACCCCGGTTACGGTTATTTCAAACCAGGTTCTTCCCTTGTGGGCGACTTCAATTTTTCCGTTGGTAGGCTCGGTGTCGAGAACCCAGGAGTCCTTCGTTACCCAGCCTGCGGCGATTCCATCCTCCACGCCGCGCATAAAATCCTCCTCGTCTACGGTTCCGATAAAGACGAAGGGACGCTTTGGTTTCCTTCCTTCTTTTATCAGCTGCGCCGTCCGGGCAAATGCCGATAAGGCGCAGGCAAGTCCCGATTTCATATCACAGGCCCCCCGGCCATAAATCCGTCCTTTTCTCACTTCTGCCCCCAGCGGCGGCACACTCCAGCCGTCTCCGATGGTCACTGTGTCCATGTGGCAGATATAGACGAGAGCCGGAGAATCATTTTCCCCTTCCAGTCTTGCCATGACATTAAAGCGGCCTGGCAGGACCTCTTTTTTTAAGACGGGAATGTCAAACTGCTGCAGAAAATGGCAGATAAAATCCCCAATTTCCCCTTCATAAGCGCCCGGATCGGAACTGTCGATGCGGATCAGTTCCCGGGTCAGCTCCATTGCGTCAGAACTGTGGTTTTCCATAAAACACCTCTCCTTTTTTCATTATTTCCATTATATAAGTGAAACCCATGAATGTAAATGGAATATCCTAATAAAAAAGGGATCAGGTAAACGGACTGTGAACCATGCGAGAGAAATTATTCACTGTGAAGCAGCCTACCGGCAGGGCCTTACGGGCCGGGGTATCGGGGTGGCTGTACTTGATACGGGAATTTATCTTCATGAAGATTTTGATAATAGAGTGGCGGCATTTGCAGATATGGTACACCGGAGACGGGATCCATACGATGATAACGGCCATGGGACTCACATATCGGGCATCATAGGCGGCAGCGGATGCGCTTCTGACGGGAGGTACCAGGGGGTAGCCCCGGAGTGCCACATCATTATGGTGAAGGTTTTGGACAATAAAGGAAATGGGTATGCTTCCGATGTACTTGCCGGTATCAAATGGATTCGTGAGAACCGGGAGAAGTATGGAATCAGGATTATAAACATATCGGTGGGATCTTTTACAAAAAAGGGAATGACCGAGAATTCAGTTCTTGTCCGGGGAGTCAATGCGGCCTGGGATGACGGCCTGGTAGTCTGTGTGGCGGCCGGAAATATGGGGCCGAAGCGAAACACGATCACGACTCCCGGGATCAGCCGCAAAGTGATCACGGTAGGCTGCTCGGACGATTATAAAGAAGTCAATGTCATGGGAAACCGGATGATCGATTATTCCGGACGCGGCCCTACGGGGGCCTGTATCTGTAAACCTGAAATTATCGCGCCCGGCGCGGGAATCATGAGCTGTGCACCGGAGCCGGAGAGGTATCAGTCTAAAAGCGGAACCTCCATGTCCACGCCCCTGGTCACAGGGGCGATTGCGCTTCTTCTGGAAAAGTATCCCCAGATGAGCAATAAGGACGTCAAACTCCGGCTTCGGGAACGGGCTGTCGATCTGGGACTTCCCATGAATCAGCAGGGCTGGGGAATGTTAGATGTCGAACGATTGATACTCTGAGTATTATGCAGAATACTTATGGTAGCTGTTTGACAGAGGAAAATGCAGATATACTTTTAGTATTAATACTGAAACTGAAAGGATAACTGAGATATGGATAAGAAGGCAATAGGGGAACGAATTCAGAAATACAGGATAAGAGCAGGATATACGCAGGAGCAGCTGGCGGAGATACTTGATTTATCAAGCGGTTTTGTGGCCTCCATGGAGCATGGAGTAAGGCTTCCCAGCATTACTTCCCTGATAAAAATATCGGAGGCTCTCGATGTATCGGCAGATGTGCTTCTGGGGGTCAGAAGGAAAAGCTGTGAGGCCCCCCAGTTTAAATATCTGGATGAAGAGATTGCCGGACTTACAGTCGAGGCGCAGAATTCCATTTTCTCCATGATGGAAGTGATGATTGAATATATGAAACGGATGGATAAGATTCTCGATTCCAAGAGCAGATAGCAGTTATGACAGGGCTTTCCGGTATTCGGCCGGTGAAAGCCCTGTCTGTTTTTTGAAAATGCGGCTGAAATAGAGGGGATTGTCGTATCCGACGATGGCCCCGATTTCACTGACCGTATAGCTGGTGCTCTCTAACAGTTCTTTTGCCTTGGTGATCCGGATGGAAGTCAGATACTGCCGCGGCGGCATCCCGACATACTGTTTAAAACTGCGGATAAACCAGCAGGTGCTCATGTGCAAATCCTTTGCATACTCCTCGATGGAGATTTCCCGTGTGAAATTTTCATGGAAAAAATGGACGGCGTGTTCCATCTCTTTCTGTACCCGCGGTTTCTTGCTGCCGCCTTCCGCGTTCTGCCTCCGGATCAGGCAGAGCAGTTCCCGAAAATACAGGGAGGACAATTCTGTGCCAAAGGGCCTTGGAAGCTGCAGTTCCCGGATCATGGAGAGAAAAAGCTGCTGATATCCTGATAAATTGCCGGTATACTGGATTGGATCTTTGCCAAATCCCGCTTCACTTAAAAGCTTTCCGGCCTCGCTGCCGGTGAAATGAACCCAGAACACTTCCGGTTTGTCTTTCAGGTAGTAAACATACTGCTGGTATTCGCGCGGCGTGTAGAGGATCATACTTCCCGCCGGTACTTCCAGAAAGGAAGAGGGAAGGTCGCCCTCGTTCCAGGTTCCGCCCATTTCTTTAATTTTGTACGGTTCCGAGAAAGTTTCCAATTCATTGGACGGAGCGATATTTACAGATTCCCCGATCATTTCTTTATCAATCCCTTTTGGTGCGGTAAACCATGCCCGGCCCGAGGCGATATAGAGAAGCTGGTAATCCGGACGGCCGTAAGGACGGAGTGTATACATGGAGGGGCGGGTCACAAGGCGGTAGACCCCGCAGCAGTTGACGCGAAGCGGGACAGTCATATCTTCTAACTGGGAATCTTCCAGATTTAAATAGCCGGTATTGGTGTACATGGACAGTTCCTTTCTCTGATGAGTTCAATCTTAAATACGATTGTATCATTTTGTGCATGTTTTGTCTAATGAAAGATATGGATTTTCCATGGCCCCGTTTTATAATAAGAATTAAGAAACAAAGGAGGATTACACCATGATTGTACCAAAACATTATGAGAATCTGCATCTGCTTCATGAGAATACCATGCCAAACAGGGCGTATTACATACCGGCGTCTGAACGGCGTGACGATTTGACGGAAAACCGGGAACATTCTGACCGGTTCCAGCTTTTAAATGGAAACTGGAAATTCCGTTTCTACGAGAGTATCTACGATTTAAAAGAAGAGTTTTACCAGCCGGGCTGCGACACCTCACATTACGACGAGATCCCGGTGCCATCCTGCTGGCAGAATTACGGCTATGACAGCCATCAGTACACCAATACCCGCTATCCGTTCCCGATGGATCCGCCTTATGTACCGGAGGAAAATCCATGCGGAACATACGTATGCCATTTCCAGTATGAGAGAGACGCGGCGGCGCCGAAGGCGTACTTAAACTTTGAGGGAGTGGATTCCTGTTTTTACGTCTGGATGAACGGGAATTACGTCGGCTACAGCCAGGTGGCCCATTCTACCAGTGAATTTGATGTGACGCCATATCTGGCAGACGGCGACAACTGCCTGGCTGTCCTTGTGCTCAAATGGTGTGACGGAAGCTATCTCGAGGATCAGGATAAATTCCGCATGAGCGGCATTTTCCGTGACGTCTATTTATTAAAGCGTCCGGAGCAGGCTGTTTTCGATTACTTTGTGACGACATCCTTAACAGATGGTGGGAAAAAGGCGTCTGTTGAACTTGCCATGACATTTTTCGGTGCAGCGGTACCGGTAACGTGTTCTCTCTATTCCCGTGACGGGAAGCTGGCTGCGAAAGCGGAAGGCGTCCCTGAGGACGGAAAAATGGTTCTGGAAGTAGAAAATCCTGTCTGTTGGAATGCAGAACAGCCATACCTCTACACCCTCGTTCTTGAATGTGAAAATGAGGTTATCACAGATAAGCTTGGAATCCGGGAGATCACAGTTGAACACGGTGTAGTGAAAATCAACGGTACGGCAGTCAAGTTCCGCGGCGTCAACCGCCATGACAGCGACCCGGAGACGGGATTTACCATCAGTCTGGCGCAGATGAAGAAGGATCTGCTGGTGATGAAGCAGCATAATATCAATGCAATCCGCACCAGCCATTATCCCAATGCGCCCCAGTTCTACCAGTTATGCGACCAGTATGGTTTCTACGTGATTGACGAGGCCGATAATGAGAGCCATGGAACCGGTTATATCTACATGGAAGACCGCACCGGAGATGGCTGGCGTGACCGCTGGAACCGTGCAATTGCAGATAATCCGGAGTTTACCGAGGCCACGGTGGACCGTGCACAGCGCCTTGTCCAGAGAGACAAGAACCGTCCAAGCGTCGTTATCTGGTCCATGGGAAATGAGTGCGCTTACGGCTGTACGTTTGAGGCCGCTCTTGCGTGGACGAAGGGATTTGACGCCACAAGGCTGACCCATTATGAGGGTGCGCGCCACAGGGCGTTTAAGAAGGAGTATGATTTCTCCAATCTCGATTTATACAGCCGTATGTACCCGAGCCTGGAGGAAATCCATGAGTATTTTACGAGAAATACAGAGAAGCCGTATGTGATGTGTGAATACTGTCACGCCATGGGAAATGGCCCTGGCGATTTCGAGGACTATTTTAAGGTGATTGAACAGTATGACGGAATCTGCGGCGGATTCGTCTGGGAGTGGTGTGACCATGCCATTTACCAGGGAAGAACTATCGAAGGAAAGAAAATGTATCTCTACGGCGGGGATCATGGCGAGTATCCTCACGACGGGAATTTCTGCATGGATGGACTGGTATATCCGGATCGCACGCCGCATACAGGCTTGAAGGAATTTAAAAATGTCCACCGCCCGGCCAGAGTTATTTCCTATGAACAGGAGACGGGAAAGGCGATCCTTCATAACTATCTCGATTTTACAGATTTGAAGGATTACGTTGCTGTTACCTGGGAAGTAAGATGTGACGGTCTGATGATCGATTGTGGCGAGGTGGCCTGCGATGCCATGCCGCATATTGCGCCTCACGAAGAAGGCGTCATCGAGATTCGCACAGAGGTTCCGGCCGCGGGAAAATGTTATCTGAAAGTTAATTATTTACTGAAAAACAGTACAGAACTGTTGAATGCCGGTATGCGTCTCGGATTTGATGAAATTGAATTAAAGACAGAAGACAGCAGAAACCAGATGGTTTCTTCCCTCTTGGGAAATGGTAAGGCAGTGGCCGCACAGACGCCGTTTACTATCAGCGAGGATGATCGGTATCTCTTCATCAGCGGCTCTCAGTTTGCCTATACGTATAACAAACTGACCGGCTGCTTCACAGAGATGGAATTTGAAAACTGCCGCCTGCTGGAACGTCCGATGGAGTTTAATATCTGGAGAGCGCCGACCGACAACGACAGGAATATCAAGAGTATCTGGCGCTCTGCCCACTATGACCGCGCCGGTTCGAGAGCGTACGAGACAGATTACACGGTGACGGAACAGGGACTTACCATCCGTACCACCTTATCGGTATGCGCCGTAGTAATCCAGCGGATTTTAAATGTTGATGCAGTATGGACTGTAAGGCCGGATGGAAAACTCGACATAGAACTGAATGTCAGACGTGACACAGAACTCCCTGAACTTCCACGATTCGGACTTCGCCTCTTCCTTCCGAAGGAGATGGCAAATGTAACGTACTGTGGCCTGGGCCCGGTAGAAAGCTATACCGACAAGCGCCGCGCATCGTACCACGCAGTCTTCTGCTCACCGGTGGCCGAACTTCACGAGGATTATCTGCGTCCGCAGGAAAATGGAAGCCATTCTGACTGTGATTACGTGTCGATATCCGGAAACCGCGCCGTTTTGATTGCGGCCGGTGCGGAAACCTTCTCCTTCAACGCATCTGTATACACGCAGGAGGAACTGACCGAAAAAGACCACAACTATGAACTGTGCGAGTCAGGCTGCACCGTACTCTGCCTCGATTACCGTCAGAACGGAATCGGATCCGCAAGCTGCGGGCCGAGACTCCGTGAAGAATACAGGCTTGATGAAGAGAAATTTACATTTGCACTCACACTTGTGCCGGGAAAGTCAGCCAGGTGATGAAATAAAAATGGTGCCTTGATTTACTATAGCAATATAAAACGATATGAGTAGATGTAGGGAAATGCCATGCTGTATGAGGGCGAAAGCAATTGTTGCTTTCGCCTTCTTGTCTGCTGCATAAGTAAAGGGACGACATACTTGTGGACGGAGGGCGGAGTACGTTCAACTTGACCGTTGATGTGGAGGGTTTGCCTTGATTCGGTTGCATCTGGTTCCTGTTAACGTTTGGTTTTCCTGTCGCGAGCCGGAAGTTCCTGTCGTGAGCCAGAAGTTCCTATCCCGAGCCGGAAGTTCCTATCCAGAACCGGAAGTTCCTGTCCTGAGCCGTCAGTTCCTGTCCCAAACCGTCAGTTCCTGAGCCGAGTCGTCAATTCCTATCCCGAGCCGTCAGTTTCTGTCCCGAGTCGGCAGTTTCTGTCTCGGTCATGCAGTTTCTGTCCCGAGCCGTAAGTTTCTATCCCGAGCCGGAAGTTCCTGTCCCGAATCGTCAGTTCCTATCCCGAGCCGGAAGTTCCTGTCCCAAACCGTCAGTTCCTGCCTCCCACCTATCTTCCTGCCCACTCCATCCGCCACCAAATTTTCCCGATCCTTATAAGAAACCATAATATTTCCCGGAATTTCTCTCACCGCTTGACCATACATGTCCGATATGATATAGTGAAAGCGAAGAATTCAGAAAGCGATTCCGTTTTCGCAATTCCTGTTCAGGCCGCAAGGCAGTTCATGGCGTTTCGCCGAAGATTCCTGAAAAGACAAAAGAAGACAGCTGGAAGGGAGGGATGAATATTGAGGGAAAGTATTGAAATTT
>CAUEKH010000111.1 GCA_959018155.1 uncultured Hungatella sp. | reverse complement strand
GCGCCGCAGACATTTGTGGATGAGAGCGGAAGGCGGATTTTAATTGGCTGGATGGGACATCCGGATATTGATGAGGAATACGAAAATCCAACGGTAGAAAGCGGCTGGCAGCATACCATGACGGTTCCGAGAGAGATTACGTGCAGAGATGGAATCCTGTACCAGCAGCCGGTAAAGGAATTCGAGAATCTGCGGACAGAGAGCAGACAAATAAAAAATGGAGAGACCCTTGCCTTTGCTGAGGGGATATTTGAGATAATAATAGATGAAATAGAGGCGGACACCTGCCGCGTCTGTTTCGACGAAAATCTTGTTTTAAACTATGAGGCCGGGGTCTTCTCCATGGAATTTTTAAATGAATCCGGAGCCGGCCGGACGATCCGCAGAGCCAGGACGGAACAGCTTCAGGACATCAGGATTCTGGTGGACACCTCCTCCATAGAGGTCTTTCTCAACGGGGGCAGCACGGTATTTACCACCAGATATTATCCCGAAAACCGGGAACAGAAGCTTACTGTCTGGTGTGAGAAAAGCAGAAACGTGGCATGGAATTTGAAAAGTCCGGCAAAACAGAATTTAATATAAGACAGACTTTTTTAGAAGGCATGTTCAAAAGAAGCCCGAACCCCTGATAAATTCAGGGGGCCGGGCTTCTTTGTAAATACGAATCGCTGTTGTGTTTTACTTCCGGGCTGTGGGAAACTATCTTTAACGCAAGAAAGCAAAGCCAGAACAAATTTAAGAAATTTAATGTTCTTTTTTCGAATATCGCCAAGAAACCGTTGAATTAAAAACCGCCTTGTGATACCATAAGATTGGTCAGTTATTCTTTTAAATTTATACATATCAAAGGAGGGTTTTTATAAATGGACATTCGTTATTCAGCAAATCAGAAAGATTTCAAACGCTATACCACTGAAGAGACCAGAAAAGAATTTTTAATCGAGAATTTATATGTTGCCAATGAAGTTGTAGCAGTTTACTCCCACGTTGACCGTATGGTTACATTAGGCTGTATGCCAACTACCGAGACTGTATCCATTGACAAGGGAATTGATATCTGGAAGAATTTCGGTACTTCCTATTTCTTAGAGAGACGTGAGATCGGTATCTTCAATATCGGCGGCGCAGGCAAGATCGTTGCAGACGGCGAAGAATTCAAGATGGGTTATAAGGACTGCTTATACATTACAAAGGGAACGAAGGAAGTTTACTTCTCCAGCGACGACGCTGAGAATCCTGCCAAGTTCTACATGGTAAGCGCGCCGGCTCACAAGGCATGCAAGACCACATTTATCCCGATCGAGAAGGCAGCTAAGAAGCCTTTAGGCGCGATGGAGACATCCAACAAGCGTGTGATCAACCAGTTTATCCATCCGGACGTACTGGAGACATGCCAGTTATCCATGGGTATGACAGTCCTTGATCCGGGCAGCGTATGGAACACCATGCCGGCTCACACCCATGAGAGACGTATGGAAGTTTACATGTACTTCGAGATTCCGGAGAACAATGTTGTATTCCATATGATGGGCGAAGGCAATGAGACGAGACATATCGTAATGCAGAATGAGCAGGCTGTTATCAGCCCATCCTGGAGCATCCATGCAGGTGCAGGTACAAGCAACTATACCTTCATCTGGGCTATGGGCGGCGAGAACCAGGCATTCGATGATATGGACGTAATTCCGACAACAGAATTAAGATAAGCAGTAGAAGCTTACCAGTACAACGATAACCTGCACGCTCTGCGCACAGGTTATCGTCTTCAATAAGGATAGCGCGGCAGCGGGGAAACCTCTGACCGCGCTATTTCTGTGAAATCTCTGTGAAAATGTGGAATTCTCCGGGCCATTTTGCTACAATATAAGAAAAGCAGTACATTTGTGATTTCATTGATAAGGCCGGCTGCGCAGAGCGCGCGCAGGTTATCGTTTCAGGAGGTTGACATGGATCAGTTAAAGATATTAGTCGTTGATGACGAGGCCAGAATGAGGAAGCTGGTAAAAGATTTCCTGAGTGTAAAGGGATTTTCAGTTATTGAGGCGGGAGACGGCGAGGAGGCCGTGGATATTTTCTTTGAACAGAAGGATATCGCTCTGATTATCCTGGATGTCATGATGCCGAAGATGGATGGCTGGGAGACGTGCCGCACGATCCGCAAGTACTCCCAGGTGCCGATCATCATGCTGACGGCCAGAAGCGAGGAGCGGGACGAACTGCAGGGATTTAATTTAGGTGTGGACGAGTATATTTCCAAGCCGTTCAGCCCAAAGATTCTGGTTGCGCGGGTGGAAGCTATTTTGCGCCGCAGCAGCGCGGCATCTTCCGAGCTGATGGAACTGGGCGGGATTAAAATTGACAAAGCAGCCCACCAGGTTACGATTGACGGGAATAATATTGATTTAAGCTATAAGGAATTTGAACTGCTGGCATATTTTATGGAGAATCAGGGAATCGCCCTTTCCAGGGAAAAGATTTTGAATCATGTGTGGAATTACGATTATTTCGGAGACGCACGGACCATCGACACCCATGTGAAGAAGCTGCGCAGCAAGATGGGCGAGAAGGGGGACTATATCAAGACGATCTGGGGAATGGGCTATAAATTCGAGGTGACTCAATGAAACACTCAATCAAGGCCCGTTTTGCCATGGTCTTTATGGGGTTGATGGCATTTGTGCTGGTTGCGACATGGTGTGTGAATAACTGGTTTCTGGAGAGTTTCTACACCATGGACAAAGTGAATACTCTGGAGAAGGCGTACACCATTTTTGATAAAATCGTTGCCGAGACGGCGGATGAGGGAACGAATATCGTTGATTATTATTCCGATACGTATGTGAAAGGAGAGGGGGAAGAGGGATCCCTCCAGAAGCTTTTCCGCGTACTGTGGGAAAAGTATAATATGACAATCGTTCTTTTGGACAGCGCTACGGACAAGATGCTGCTGCCGAACACAGGGGAGAAGGACGCGCTGGCAAACAGGATTCAGGGCTACGTTCTGGGGAGAAATATGCCGCAGATTACGGTGATGAAGAAGCATGACAATTATCTGATTCAGAAGATGTATGATAAGCGGTCGGATTCCTACTACCTGGAAAGCTGGGGCTATTTTTCCGATAACACCACCATCTTTCTGATGTCCACGCCCCTTGCCAGCATCCGGGAGAGCGTGGCTCTCTCCAACCGGTTCCTGGCCTATGTGGGGTTTGCGGCGCTTCTGATTGGAAGCCTGTTTATCTATATCACGACGCGCAGGATCACGTCTCCCATCCTGGAACTGGCGAATATTTCAGAGAAAATGTCACAGCTTGATTTTGACGCCAAGTATACAGGGCTGGCGGAGGATGAGATCGGCGTACTTGGCAACAGTATGAACCGTCTTTCTGACACGCTTAAGGAAACCATTGGCCAGCTTCGGACGGCTAATGAGGAACTGCAGAAGGACATCGAGCAGAAGATTAAGGTCGACGAGATGAGGAAGGACTTTATCGCCAATGTGTCCCATGAGCTAAAGACTCCCATCGCCTTAATCCAGGGATATGCGGAAGGTCTGACAGAAGGGATGGCCGAGGACCCGGAGAGCCGTGATTACTACTGTGAAGTGATTATGGATGAGGCCAACAAGATGAATAAGATGGTCCGCCAGCTTCTGACATTATCGGCGCTGGAGTTCGGAAACGACGTTCCTGTCATGGAGCGGTTTGATCTGACCGAACTCGTTCGCGGCGTCATCAATTCGGCGGGAATCCTGATTCAGCAGAAGGGCGCCGACGTACAGTTGGAAGACAGCGGCGCAGTCTTCGTCCGGGCCGACGAGTTCAAGATTGAAGAGGTCGTGACAAACTATTTAAATAATGCGCTGAATCATCTCGACGGAGAACGACGTATCGTCATCACGGTGGAAGACAACGGAGAGGAAGCGCTTGTGACGGTATTTAACACGGGTCAGAATATCCCGGCGGAGGATTTGCCAAATCTCTGGACAAAGTTCTTTAAGGTTGACAAATCCCACACCAGGGCTTACGGCGGAAGCGGAATCGGACTTTCGATTGTGAAGGCGATTATAGACAGCCACCACAGGGAGTGCGGAGTGAGAAACGTGGAAGGCGGCGTGGAATTCTGGTTTACGCTGGACTGCTGGAAGGAAGGGCCGAACGATCTCCCGGTCGATGAGATGCCACAGGCGTAAAAGGAATAAATTGCGGATTGCTGACGCGGTAAATATAATCAGAAAAGAGCAGCAGCCGGGAAAGGTTTTACGATTTCCCGGCTGTTGCTCTTTTTGCTGCTTTTGACGCTTTTACCTGTCCTTTCCGTCATGAAGCTTCTCCAGACACTTCAAAGCATATTCCAGTGACTGTCCCAAATGTTCCCTCATCTTTTCTGCTGTCTCCTGGTACTGTCCGTTCCGATAAGTCTCAAGGATCGCCTCATGCCCCTTCTCTATGGATATCTGAAATTCCCGCGACGCCTCATACATGTTGGAAAATATCGTCAGCTGACTCCGCTGTTTTTGCGCAGCCCGGGTCAGTCTCTGATTCTGACAGAAATCATAGAAAATTAAGTGGAACTGGTCGGAACTGGACGTCCATTCCTCGATTTCCGGGGGCGTCATTTCCCGATCCTGATAGATCGAAGCAGTTTTTCTGATATTCTGTTCCAGAGCGTCTATCACCTCGGCCTGGTTCGGGTATCGCGACGCATAGAGAATCGCCAGCCCGTCCAAATCGCCCATGAACTGGTAGAGTTCTCTTAAATCCCGTTCCCCGATTTCAATGACATTGACCCCGACATTGGAGTAGCTTACGACGAGATCGTCCTCCGCCAGCCGTGTCAGCGCCTCCCGGATGGGAGTGGAACTGACGGAGAAGCGCTCCTGAAGGCTTTTCAGTGTCAGCTTTTCCCCGAGCCTGATTTTCTGAGTCACGATATCGGCACGGAGAATCTGGTATATCTGTTCAGAAAGCGTTGTTTTATTCAAATCCATCTAAAATCCCCATCCTTCTGCCGCCCAGGCGGCCGGTTTACCTGCCATTTCCCGAAAACAGGCAGTCTAAAGCCGCTCTGCTGCGGGATATTTGACTTGATTCTACCGCATGGGAAGGTAAAAATCAATAAGAAATAAAGAATTTTGCATTTTGCAAAATACATATTGCGAAATCCAAAACATCATGATACAATGGAGAAAATTTTAAATATGTCAGTTTAAAGCGCTAAAATATTAACCTGCTAAAATGGCCTTTTACGGAATGGAGGAAATGATGGAACACGAGGAACTGTTGAGAAAGCTGACTCAGGCGCAGGGCGTGTCTGGATTTGAAAAAGAAGTAAGAAAACTGATTGAGGAGGAGGCAGCCCCCTACGCGGATGAGATGATGACCGACGCAATCGGGGATTTGATTGTGTTAAAAAAGGGAAACGGCGATCCTTCCGGTAAGAAAATCATGTTCGCGGCCCATATGGACGAGATTGGATTCATGGTGAAGAAGATAGAGCCAGACGGAAGACTCCGGGTCTGCAACATGGGCTGGAACTGGGCGGCTTCCGCCTATAATGGCCGCGTGAGATTCAGAAACGGCGTGAACGGAGTGGTAGGCTGTATCGGCGCGATCGAAGACGCGAAAAATGATGTGGGAAAATTATTTATTGATATCGGTGCCAATTCCGCGGAGGATGCAGGGAAGTACGTGAAGCTTGGCGATGTCTGCGGCTACTGGGGAGAGTATTTAGAACTTCAGAATGAGTTAATCTGTTCCAAATCGCTGGACAACAGGATTGGCTGCTTCCAGCTTTTAGAGGCTTTAAAACAGAATGACGGTACATATCCCAATGATATTTATTACGTATTTACAGTCCAGGAGGAACTGGGCTGCCGCGGTTCCAAACCGACGGCCGAGCGGATACAGCCGGATATCGGAATTGCCATGGATATCACCCCGGCTCACGACTATCCCTGTGATTTGGAGGGAAGCAACGCCGTAGGTAAAGGCATCGGAATCAAGTGCGCCGATCCGTCGGTGGTCTGTGACGAGGATGTGGTGGAAGCCATGGAGAAATGCTGCGAGGCAGCGGGGATCCCTTATCAGAGAGAGGTCATTGACAAGGGCGGCACAGACGCGTCCAGCATGAATCTGTCTCATTACGGAGTCCGGGCAGGCGGAATCGTGGTGACGACGAGATATCCTCACTGCCAGAGCGCCGTTGCATCGAAGGCGGATATCCAGGCAGGGATTGATTTATGCCGGGAATTTTCAAAATATCAGTTTACTTTCTGAAAGAACGAAAAGGAGATCAAGTTATGAAAAAATCAGCAGTATGGCTTCTTGCCATTTGCGCGGCGGCCGCTCTGACCGCCTGCGGCGGACAGACAAAGGAAGCAGGAACCGGAACTGGCACTCAGGCGGAAGGTACGACAGGCGCGGGGGCCAAGACAGAAAATTCTGATGCGGCTTCTTCCGGTAAAACGGATTTGGTAATCGCCATTGACGCGGATATTGATACGCTTCACCCTTCTGATTACTCCACGACGAATGAGAGTACGATTCTGGCACAGATTTACGATCCGCTCATGTATTTCAATCCGGATGGAACGAAAGATCCGGAACCGAGGCTGGCGGAGTCGTATGAAGTCAGCGAGGATGGGCTCACCTATACCTTCCATATGAGAAAGGATGCCACGTTCCATGACGGGACGCCGGTAACCGCGGAGGATGCCGTATTTTCCCTGGAAATGTATCAGAACTCCCAGTATCAGAATGCCTTTGTGACAGGACTTGACTATGCGGAAGCTACGGACGACAATACCGTGGTCTGCCATCTGTCAAATCCGTACTCTCCGTTTTTATCAGGAGTCTGTTCCGTCCATATCGCTTCCAAAGCCTACTATGAGAAATCAGCCGATGATTTTGTCACGAAACCCGTTGGAAGCGGCCCTTATCAGTACGTGGAGAGAAACAAGGGCAGCAACGTGACATTAAAAGCGTACGACCAGTATTACCGGGGCGCGGCAGCGATTAAAGATGTGAAATTCGAGGTCATTCCGGACCAGTCCACCAAGGCTATCGCTCTTCAGACGGGAGATGTGAATTTTGCCAGCATCGAATCCTCAGGCATGACTCAGCTGCAGGCAGATAAGAACATCACCATCTCAGAGGTGCCGACCTCCGGATTTACCTACGTCTGCATGAATACGGAGAAAGCGCCGTTTGACGACGCAAAGGTTCGTCAGGCTGTGAACTATGCCATCAACCGTGAGAACCTGGTAGCCATCTGTTTCGACGGGGAGGCGGAGGTGAACTCCAATATCTGCTCGAAGGACCGTTTTGGCTACTCCGACAGCCAGCCTCAGTATACCTACGACCCGGAGAAGGCGAAAGCCCTTCTGGCAGAGGCGGGAATTACCACTCCGTACAACTTAGGAGAAATGCTGGTAGCCGAGAAATACTCCAATATTGCCACGGTCGTTCAGAATGATTTGAAGGCAGTGGGCCTGGAACTGACGATTTCCGTGAAAGAATTTAATTCCTATATCAGTGATTTGAGAACCGGCGCTTATACC
>CAUEKH010000110.1 GCA_959018155.1 uncultured Hungatella sp. | reverse complement strand
GAGACAGAGAAAGTGAGAGAGGAGAGAAATCCATGTCTGAAAAAATACTTGAAGTTAAAAATCTGCACACCTCCTTTTTCACCCATCTCGGAGAAGTAAAGGCCATCCGCGGAATCAGTTTCACTGTGGACAAAGGGGAGTTTATCGGCATTGTCGGTGAATCGGGAAGCGGAAAAAGTGTTACCTCTCTGTCTGTTATGGGGCTTTTATCCAACCCCGGAAAGGTGACAGAGGGGGAAATCCTCTTTAAAGGTGAGGACTTGCTGAAGAAAAAAGCCAGGGAAATGCGAAAAATCAAGGGAAATGAGATCGCGATGATTTTCCAGGACCCCATGACTTCTCTGGATCCGGTTTTTACGATCGGAGACCAGCTGAAGGAAGTGATTTTGCAGCACCAGAAAATGTCAAAAAAAGAAGCGAGGGAGAAGGCTGTTGCGATGTTAAAAATGGTCGGTATCCCGGATCCGGAACGCCGGATTGACAATTATCCCCATGAATTTTCAGGCGGTATGCGGCAGAGAGCCATGATTGCCATGGCGGTTTCCTGTGAACCGGATCTGCTGATAGCAGATGAACCGACAACCGCTCTCGATGTCACCATCCAGGCCCAGATTCTGAAACTGATGAAGGAACTGAATCAGAAAATGGACACGTCCACGATTCTGATCACCCACGATTTGGGCGTGGTAGCCGACGCGTGCAGCCGGATTCTGGTGATGTACGGCGGGCTGATCATGGAGGAGGGCAGCAAGCGCGATATTTTTTACCGCCCGCTCCACCCCTACACCATGGGGTTGTTAAAATCTATTCCAAAGCTAAATGAGGCAGGCAAGAAGCGTCTCCTCCCGATTCAGGGAACGCCGCCGGATCTTTTGCATCCACCGGCCGGTTGTCCGTTCTGCGACAGATGCCCTTATGCCATGGAGATCTGCCGCGATGAGATTCCGCCATTTTTCCAGGCGGAAGAGGGCCATAAAGCCATGTGCTGGCTCCTTCATCCCCAGGCGCCCGTCAATGCAGCGTATGAGGCACAGAAGGGAGGAGTCAGAGGTGAGTGACAATTTAATTGAAGTAAATCATTTGAAAAAGTATTTTTATAAAAGTTCAGGCTTTATCCATAAGAAGACGGAGGTCGTGAAGGCGGTGGATGACGTATCCTTCGCGATCAGAAAGGGGGAGACCCTCGGCCTGGTAGGAGAATCCGGCTGTGGTAAATCCACAACGGGCAGAAGCATCATCCGGCTGTATAAGCCCACATCAGGGGAAATCCTCTATGACGGAACAGATATTGCCGGATTAAGCAAAAAAGAGCTGATCTCCTATCGCAAGAAAATGCAGATGATCTTTCAGGATCCGTACGCTTCCTTAAATCCGAGGATGACAGTGGCGGATATTGTGGGGGAGGCCATTGACATCTACCATTTAGAGACCGGAAAAGCGCGGGAAGAGAGAATTGAGTATCTGCTTCACGTCGTTGGCATGAACAAGGAACACGCCAGCCGGTATCCCCATGAATTCTCCGGCGGACAGAGGCAGAGAATCGGAATTGCCAGGGCGCTGGCCATCGACCCGGAATTCATCATCTGTGACGAACCGATTTCAGCTCTGGATGTGTCCATTCAGGCGCAGGTTGTCAATATGCTGAAAGATTTACAGGAAGAGAGGAATTTAACGTACCTGTTCATTGCCCATGATTTATCCATGGTGAAGCACATTTCCGACCGGGTAGGTGTGATGTATCTTGGAAGTATGGTGGAACTGGCGGAGAAGGAGGAACTTTACAGCCATCCGCTCCATCCGTATACGCAGGCGCTGCTTTCTTCCATCCCGATTGCGGATCCCGACGAGTCAGAGCGCGCAGAACGCATCGAGTTAAACGGCGATATTCCCAGCCCTGTAAATCCGCCGTCCGGCTGCAAATTCTGTACGAGATGTCCGTATGCCACGGCTGTATGCAGAGAAATAACCCCGGTATTACAGGATGCAGGTTCCGGCCACCTGGCCGCCTGTCATCTGATTTCAAGTAAATAAAAAGAGGAGAAAAAATTATGATGAAGAAAAAGTTGGCAAGTATGGTTCTGGCCGCCAGTATGGCAGCGGCAGCATTATCCGGCTGCGCCCCGACAACCTCCGGTAAGGCGGAAGCTCCGGCTGCGACCGCGGAAAGTACGTCGGATTCGGCGGCCCCAGGTACGGAAGAGGAGACTGCCGCAGCTTCAGAAGGCGGGGAAGAAGTCGTGGTATGGAATTTAAAGACGGACCAGAACAGCTGGGATCCGCCTTACGTCTATACGGCTCAGGGGGTGAATCTGACAGAGAATCTCTATGAAGGATTACTCTGTTCCACGACAGATGGAATCGTTCCGGGAAATGCGGAATCGTATGAGGTCTCGGAAGATAAAATGGTTTACACGTTTCATTTGAGAGACGGGCTCAAGTGGTCTGACGGAACCCCGATCACGGCCGAAGATTACGTTTATTCCTGGAGAAGAGTCTGCAGCCCGGAAACGGCAAGTGAATATTCTTACATTATGTATCCTTATATTAAGGGTGGACAGGAAGCCATGTCCGGAACCGCCTCTCCGGAAGATATCGGCGTTACGGCTGTGGATGAGAAAACTTTGCAGGTAGAACTGACATCTCCGGTTCCATTTTTCCCGGAACTGGCAGCATTGATAGTATACCGTCCAGTGAAACAGGAGATTGTGGAAGCCAACGGCGAGGGCTGGGAGAAGAACCCGGAAACGTGTGTGACCAACGGCGCCTATAAGGTGACGGAGTATCAGATGGGCTCTCACATGCTTCTGGAGAAAAATGAGAATTACTGGGATGCACAGAATGTAAAGATCGATAAAATCAAGATCGTGTTCCTGGCAGAGGATACCACGGCTTTAAATGCCTATGAGTCAGGAGAAATCCAGGTCCTTTCCTCGGTTCCCACAGACGAGATCGTGAGACTGAAGACAGAAGACCCGAATTTCGCCGTCCAGTATAAGGCCAGCACGCCACATCTGGCATTCAACGTAGATAAGGAGCCTGTAAATGATGTCAATGTCAGAAAAGCCCTTTCCCTGGCGATTGACCGTGTGAAGCTGACCGAGCAGGTGCTCAAAGGCGGCGAGATCCCGGCAACCGGAATTATCCCTCCAAGCTTTACGTATTCTGACGGAACATCCTGCAGAAAGCTTGACGAGAATGGCAAACCGGCGGCAGAATTTTTCATCGATCCATATGACGCGGATATGAATATTGAACTGGCAAAGCAGTGCCTGGCTGATGCCGGATATCCCAACGGAGAAGGACTTCCTGAGATTGAACTGTCTGTAGGCAACAGTGAGAACAGCAAAAAGCGCGCAGAAGCCATTATCGAGATGTGGAAACAGAATTTAAATATCAATGCGAAAATAGTTTTACTTGACGCCGCCACAGGAAATGATACCATCAAGCACGGCCGTTACATGGTCAGCATCGGCGGCTTTACCGCGGACTATATCGATCCGGTTGCTATGCTGGAGTGCTTTATGTCAACTTCTGTCAATAACAACTGTCTGTGGAGATGGCAGCCGCTGGCTCTGATCCCGGAAGATACGCGAATGAACCCTGAAAATAAGCAGTTTGATGAGGATATCGAAAAGTCCATGTCAGCAGATGGCGCTGAGAGAGACGCCCTGTTAAAGGATGCGGAATCTGTTTTAATTGAAAATGTAGTAGTGGCCCCATTGTACTACGCTGTCAATACGGAAATTATTGACCAGTCTGTTATCACAGGCGTGACGAAAACGAAAAATGGCAGTATCATATTTAAAACAGCGAAACTGGCGGAATAACCCGCAGGAAAGAGGTGGAAAGATGCGTTTTCAATATCCGGATTTTGAGATTATCTCGTATCAGCTGGGAGCCGTAGCGGCATTTGCCGAGATGGTTGCCACAGGCATGAAGAAGCTGGCGTTCAGCGGCATTATTGAAGAAAAGGATTTGGCGGTTCTGGAACCGGGAATCAAAGAAATTACAGAGAAGTATCACGTATCGTATCACTGCCAGTATAATCTGATTAAGTCTGAACTGGCAGGGGACGAACAGATTAAGGACCGTTACGTGTTCCTGATTTACCGGGATAAAGAGGTGCTGGATGAGTATTTTAAGCTGGCGGAAGAAGAAAAAAAGGCAGAGCAGGAGGGAAGCTATGACGAGGCGAAACGGAAAGAGATCACCATCCGTCTATGCCGCATCTTAAGCTATCCCGAGAAATACATCCAGAATAAATTCGGCGGGCAGGAAAACTGCCGGCAATAGGAGGAAATCATGGCAAATCAGGTGAAGGAAAAGATACAGAAAGGGCAGAAGGTGGTAGGAACCTTCTTCCACATGGGCGGCGCGATTGCGGCGGAGGCTCTGGGAATTGCCGGGCTCGATTTCCTGCTTGTAGATACAGAGCACGCGCCCTTTGACGTGGAGAGCACCACAGATGTGATTCGGGCGGCCGAACTACGGGGAATCACCCCCATGGTGAGAGTGAAGGACATCACCCGCCCCGCTATCTTAAAAATGCTGGATATCGGTGCCAAGGGCCTTGTGATTCCCTGTGTGCGTACCGTGGAAGAGGTTCAGAAAATCGTGGAGTACGGGAAGTATGCGCCGATTGGAAGCAGGGGCTTCATCATGGCGAGAGCCGCCGGATACGGCTATGCGCCCATAGCAGCCGACGGAATCGACGCCTATATGGAGCGTACCAATGAGGAAGTGCTGATTCTGCCCCAGTGCGAGACGAAAGAATGCCTGGAAAAAATAGAAGAGATTGCCGCTATCCCCGGCGTTGACGGGATTTTCATTGGCCCTTATGATTTGACGATTGCGCTGGGAAAACCGGCCCAGTTTTCAGACCCTGAGGTAAAGGCCGCATTTGACCGGATATTAAAGGCCTGCAGGGCCGCCGGCAAATTTGCTTTTATCTTTACCGGAAGCAAAGAAGCAGCCCGGTCTTATTTAGAACAGGGATTCGACGCTGTGACGTATAACTCTGACGTTATAACTATGATAGAGGCTTATCAGAAGATTTTGGGGGAGATAAAAGGCGGGGAATAAAAGTGTCAGTTTGATATCTCCTATCAGGGCACAACTAATCAGTAAAGGAATCATTTTTTCTGCCGGACGCGGGGAGATTGATTTTACCAAAGGAGGCTTTTCTGTTGAAATTGATTAAGACGGAAAAGCCTCCTTTTGAATCTAAATAACATACCCATCAATAAAGGCTTCCATGATTTGGTCTACTGCTGTTTTCTGTTTGATTGATAGAAGTTCCCATTTTTTGAGCAGATCCATTTGGCTTTGATTCAGTTCAATTCGATTTCCTAAACTGAAAAATTCAGATAATGAGATATCAAACGTATTACAGATAATTTCCAGCTTATCTATTGGAGGACACAAATTTTTCTGATACCATGTAGCAATTGTAGACTGTGGTATTTCTGACAACTGCGCCAATTTGTAGACAGACCATTTTCTGGCATTTCTTAATTCGTCTATTCTGCCTAATACATCAAACATTATTTTACCTCCTGAAATCGAATTTACGATTAGTTTACCCCGATAATTCGATTTACAATAGCAAGAAAAAGACGTATAATATATATCGAGAATACGATATATAAAAGGAGGGGAGCGGAGGTATTTTAGTAAAAAGAACAGGAGGAAAAGCAGTGAAGAGGAGAAAAGGATTAGCAATTGTTTTAAGTGTTGCCATAATGATTTCGGGGATGGAAACTATCACATGGGCCGAAAGCAGTACAATGACAAACGGTAAAGTGAGTACTCAAGCGGTTCGAAGGGCTTCCGGTTCGGATGCGGATAAGGCGTCCCCGTCAGATGCGACTGTTGTTGTGAGTACCGAAAAGGAGTTAAAACAGGCAGTAGGTAGTGGTAAGAGTACGATTTATATTGATGGGGATATTACATTGACAGACTCGTTATTTATTAAAAAAAGCAGTGATATCAGTATTACCGGTGGACGATTGTTATGTGGCATGAAACGTCCTGGTGATAATTCTCCAAGACAAATGATAACTGTGGCAGAAGGAGTAAGGTTAACATTAGCAGATATTGAGATTGATGCAACTGGTTGGGGAAATGACATTTCTGTTTCGAAAGATACAGGGGCAATTCGTTGCTATACAATCATGACACAACCGAATAGTGAATTAATAATAGAAGAAGGAACCCAAATCTATTGCGAACCAGAAGAAAATAAAGGTAAAGTTGCAAAAAGAGGTATCTTCCTGGAAGGCGATTGTATCATGAATGGCGGTGCAATCAGAGGATTTACTGATGGCGGAATAACTGTGCAGGATCATGCTAAATTTACAATGAATGATGGCGAAATTGTAGAGAATGGAAATTATCAGAAACAGGAAGAATTTCTTACCGCAGGAGCAGGAATTCAGGGAAGAGGTTCTATCGAATTAAATGGAGGCTATTTAAACTCTAATGAATATGGTGTATGGATTTTAGGGAAATTCGTGATGAACGGCGGAGAAATCAGCCAGAATACATATGGAGTTTACAATTGCAATAAAAGTGATGGGGTTGGATACAAGCCGGAATCCATTATTAGAGGTGGTATGGTAACGGACAACGAGACTTCAATTACGAACCTGGCTGGAGGAACTATGACTATAACTGGTGATGCAGTGATAGAGGGAAAATTCAGTACAAAGGTTGCTTTACGTTCGTTTATGCGATCTGCATCTTCTGATACAGGCTATGTTATTGTGAATACAGATAAAGCAGTTTTGAATTTTAATGGTGGTAGTCTTATTTCTGAAAATCCAGATGAAGTTGTAGTTTATAATACAGAAAGTGGAGAATTCCATATGAATGGCGATGGAATTATTACGGCAGCAGGTTTGGCAATCAGAAATGAAAATCCGACACCTGGAGAATTCACATTAGAAAAAGGTACAATTACAGCAGTAAAAGCATTCGAAAACGTTAAGCAGGGTTATGCAAAGGTCTCTAAAGATATAAAAATAGAAGGCTCTGGTCAATTTTTGATTGCTGTAACCCATGGAGAAGGAGGTAAGGTATCGCCATCTGCAACTATGGCTGAAATTGGACAGATAATTAATTTTAGCATAATTCCGGAAAGTGGATATCAAATCTCCAATGTAAAGATTGATGGGGAAGATAAAGGTGCTATTTCCACATATTCCTTAGAAGTAGCAGGCAATCATGAAATCATAGCTGAATTTGTAAAGAAGCAGAGCAGCGGTGGAAGCAGTGGCAGTTCTGGTTCTTCAAGAAAAATGACCGGCTCTACACAGACTGTAATACCGGAAACACCAGGAAACTGGTTACAGGATGCAACTGGCTGGAAGTTCTTAAATACTGCTGGTAATGCCTACACCAATATATGGATTCGGAAAAACAATCAGTGGTACTTTATGGGTGAAGACGGTTATATGAAGACCGGTTGGAATCTGATTTCAGAGAAGTGGTATTATCTGATGCCGGTATCAGGAGAGATGAAGACCGGATGGATTGCTGACGGAGGAGCATGGTATTATGCCGATGAAAATGGTG
>CAUEKH010000109.1 GCA_959018155.1 uncultured Hungatella sp. | reverse complement strand
GTACGACTATTTTAACTTATCGGACAGACAGATTTTCCGCGACCATGAACCGACCCTCTATAAGATTCCTGCCTGTACGGACGACAGCCATTTCTACTATAAAGAGAAAAAGCTTTCTTTTACAAAGACGGAGGAGGTTGCGAAAAGGGCGGCTCAGGCGGTGAAGAAGGGGAAAAAGCTGATTTTTCACTGGCGTGGCGGGTATCTGACCCGCGAAGTGGCGACAGAACTGCTGGAAATGATAGAGGATGCGGCACAGCAGAGGGGAAAACATGCCAGAGTCGGCTTAAACTGGCCCCAGGCTGTGATGGCGGTGGAATTTATTGAGGGGGCGCAGGCGGAAGAGGTGACGGTGGAAACGGCCAATGAAGGGGAAGCGTCGGAAGCGGGCCGGGAGGAAGGCGCCTTGTGGAGCTGAAATGAGAAAAGGCGACAGGATGTTACTTTTTTGCCGGAAGGTATGGTAAAATCAAACTACAGAATGTTCTGATAAAGCTTAGGCAAAAGTATTGGGGGAGAAGAGATATGGGGCTTTTCAATAAGATGAAGGAACCTGTTTTTTTGAAGGAAAGCAGTGATGCCAGAAGGCAGCTTGAAGTGCTGAAGAAGCTGGAGCCCGGACTGACTCCGGAAGGGCAGGAGAAGATACGCCAGGATATGAGATACCTGGAATATGGAATTCAGGGGGAAGAACAGATCGCATTTGAACTGAAGAACAGCCATATGCCAATGTATATCCTTCATGACATCTACCTGGAACAGGGGGATTTAAGCGCACAGATCGATTACCTTGTGGTGACGAGAAAAATATGTTTTGTGATTGAGTGCAAGAACCTTTATGGCAATATTGAGATAAACAGCAATGGCGATTTTATCAGGACCATGGAATTTGGAAGGTATAAGAAGAAGGAGGGGATTTACTCCCCGATTACCCAGAATGAGCGCCATTTGGAACTGCTTAAGAAGCTGAAAACGGAATCCAGAAGCGGATTAATCCAGCGGTTCATGACGGAGCGGTATTTTGAGGATTTCCATAAATCGGTGGTGGTGCTGGCGAATCCAAAGACGATTTTAAATGCCCGATACGCAAAAAAAGAGGTAAAAGACAAGGTGATCCGCGCCGACCAGCTGGTTTCTTATATCAGGGAACAATACCGCCTTTCAAAAGAGGCAGAGTCGTCAGATGAGAGACTGAAAGAGTGGGCGGAGTCATTTTTAAAATTCCATATCGAGGTTGAAAAGGACTATACCGGGAAATACCAGCCTTATCTGCTGCCTGCGGCGGAAGAAAAACACGTTGCTCAGGAGGGGGAGGAGTGTAAGACGTGTGAGGAGTACGGGGAAGGCGAAGGCTACAGGAAAGGCGAGGATTACAAGAAAGGCGAGGACTACAAGAAAGGCGAGGATTACAAGAAAGGCGAGGACTACAAGAAAGTCGAGGGTTACAGCAAAGTCGAGGACTGCAAAAAATGTGAGGCTGAAGACCCCTTTCCCCTGGCAGAGGCTGTAAAAACAGAAGCTTCGGTCGAGACGGATTCCCGGACAGAAGAGAATGTCGGGAAAAAGGAAGAAGCGGAACCCGACGGGATTTCGGGAAAGCCGGTAGAAGAGAACCCGGAGGAATCCCCACTTTTTAAAGAACTGAAAGCCTATCGCCTTCGAAAAAGCCGGGAAGAGCAGATTAAGCCGTATTTTCTCTACAACAACAGCCAGCTGATGGATTTGATGGATAAGATGCCATCGTCAAAGGAGGAGTTGCAGAAGGTATCCGGTTTCGGACCGGTGAAGGCGGAAAAATACGGGGACGATATTCTGGAAATCCTTTCCCATTTCAGATAAGGTAACGTGCGGTAAAACAAAATATAAATTGATAACTGCAGGGTCTGACATTACCGGTGTCAGGCCCTTCTTCTGTTTCGATACAACCAGTTCCTTTATCCTGTTATTCCTCAATCCCGCTCTTTAAAATAAAATGATTTTTCTCTGCCACAAGGAGCCCATCCCTCTGCATTTTGCCGAGTTCGCTGGAAAGCGCGCTGCGGTCCACGCTTAAATAATCCGCCAGCTGCTGGCGGTTGAACGGAATCGTGAAATCCCGGCTTCCCTGGCTGGAGGCCTGATAGGAGAGATACGATAACAGCCTTCCCCGGATAGATTTGGAGGAGGTGTGGAATATCCTGCGTGAAAGGTTGAGATTTTTCTGGGCGGTGATGGCTAAAAGATTGCGGATCAGCGTACTGTGATGGGCGCAGGCGCTGGGACACGTCTGCAGGACCCGGCTGACATTGAAAAAGAGGACCTCTGTATTTTCGGCGGCCACAGCGGTTACCATTAACGGCTCATTCGGCAGGCAGGCGTATGTCTCGGCGAAAATCTGCCCCGGACCGATGGAATCGAGCACACTTTTATTTCCCCATAAATCGTCATTTTCAATCTGAACGCGGCCGGAGAGAATTAGTCCCATGGACTGGATGAAGTCCCCTGCGCGATAGATGACACTGCCTTTTTCATATGATTTCTGTTCTGCGCCCAGGCAGTCCAGCATGGCGCGGATTTCTTCTTCCTGCGTACCTCGAAAAAGTACGGTATCTGCCAGAAACGGTTCTATCATTTTTTCTCCTTTTTGTTGTTATAACAACATACATGATGGTGTGATTGTATTATACTGAGTCCATAAAGTCAAGGAATTACATTTCCATACCCTAAAAGTACGGGTGGGGAGATTCAGAAAAAGGAGGATTTATCTATGATTCGTAGAATTATTCACATTGATGAAGAGACGTGCAACGGCTGTGGGCTCTGTGCCGCCGCCTGCCATGAGGGTGCGATTGGTATGATAGATGGCAAGGCAAAGCTGCTTCGGGATGATTACTGTGACGGACTTGGAGACTGTCTGCCGGCCTGTCCAACCGGCGCTATCACCTTTGAGGAGCGGGAGGCGGCCGCTTACGATGAGTCGGCGGTACTTGAAAATAAAAAGAACCGGCAGCAGCAGGAGACGCTGCCATGCGGCTGTCCGGGCAGCCAGTCGAGAGAAATCAGGCGGGGAGAAGCGCTGAAGACAGCCTGTGCGACTGAAAATGCAACTGCAAATACAAACGCAAATATTGCCATAAACACAAATGCAACCACTGACACAATTACAAGTGCAACCACAAACGCAACCACAAATGCAGAGTCTCAACTGCGCCAGTGGCCCGTTCAGATTAAACTGGCGCCAGTCAATGCGTCGTATTTTGATCATGCGGCCCTGTTGATTGCGGCAGACTGCACCGCCTACGCCTACGGCAATTTCCATCACGATTTTATCCGCGGGAAAGTAACGCTGATTGGCTGTCCCAAGTTGGACTCCGTCGATTACAGTGAAAAACTGACCGAGATTATCAGGCAGAACGAGATTAAGAGTGTAACCATCGTGCGGATGGAAGTTCCGTGCTGCGGTGGAATCGAGCGGGCAGCGGTTACCGCACTGAAAAACAGCGGGAAATTTATCCCGTGGCAGGTCGTTACGATCTCTACAGACGGCCGTATTCTGGAATAGGCCGTATTCTGAAATGGCCGTATTCTGAAATAGGCCGTATTCTGAAATAGGCCGTATTCTGAAGTAGGCTGTATTCTGGAATAAGCGCAATGGGGAATTTCCTCGGAAAGGAAGGAAAATAAAATGTTCTGTTTTCAATGTGAACAGACGGCCGGCTGCACCGGCTGTACCAAAAATGCAGGGGTCTGCGGGAAAAGCGCAGCGACCGCAAAACTTCAGGATGAATTGACAGGTGCTTTGATTGGCCTGGCCCGCGCCTGTTCGAATAATCCCAAAACTGATAAGACAGACCGCCTGATTTTGGAGGGGTTATTTACAACTGTGACCAATGTAAGCTTTAATGATGAGACTCTTCGTCAGTTGATTGATGAGGTGATGGAGGAGAAAAACAGGATTGTGCCGGGCTGTGCCGGTTGTGCGGCCCGTTGTGGCAATACCGACGATTACGATCTGGAGCGGATCTGGACGGCAGATGAAGATATCCGTTCCCTGAAATCGCTGATTCTCTTTGGAATCCGCGGTATGGCGGCCTACGCTTACCATGCGATGGTACTCGGTTATACAAGTCAGGAAGTCAATGATTTCTTCTATAAGGCACTTTACGTCCTGGCGGAGGACTGGACGGTGGAGGAACTGCTTCCTGTTGTCATGGAGACGGGAAAAGTGAATTTAACGTGTATGGAACTGCTTGACCGGGCGAATACGGAGACGTTTGGCACCCCGGTACCTGTGGAAGTGACCATGACAGTGGAAAAAGGGCCATTTATCGTGATTACCGGCCACGATTTATACGATTTGAAACTCCTTCTGGAGCAGACAGAGGGGAAGGGCATCAATGTCTACACCCACGGGGAAATGCTTCCCGCCCACGCTTATCCGGAACTGAAAAAATACCCCCATTTAAAGGGCAATTTCGGTACCGCATGGCAGAATCAGCAGAAGGAATTTGACGCCATACCGGCGCCGATCCTCTATACGACCAACTGCCTGATGCCGGTGAAGGAAAGCTACCGGGACCGGGTATTCACAACAGAAGTAGTCTCCTATCCGGAAATGGTTCATATCGGGGAAGAGAAAGATTTTACGCCGGTGATTTTGAAGGCATTAGAACTGGGCGGATATGAGAAAGAAATGGAATTTACCGGTATCAATGGAGGAAAAACGGTCATGACCGGTTTCGGCCATGGAACGGTACTGGGCGTGGCCGACAAGGTTATAGAAGCTGTCAAATCCGGTGCAATCCGTCACTTTTTCCTGGTCGGCGGCTGTGACGGAGCACGTCCCGGCAGGAACTATTATACGGAATTTGTAAAACAGACTCCCGATGATACGGTAGTGCTGACTCTGGCATGTGGAAAATACAGGTTTAACGATCTGGATTTAGGGACCATCGGCGGTCTGCCGCGGCTGATGGATATGGGGCAATGCAACGATGCGTACAGTGCAATAAAGGTGGCATTGTCACTGGCGGAAGCCTTTGGATGCAGTGTCAATGAATTGCCGCTTTCCATGATTTTATCGTGGTATGAGCAGAAGGCGGTGTCCATTTTACTGACACTTCTCCATCTGGGAATTAAGAATATCCGCCTTGGCCCGACACTGCCGGCATTTGTTTCCACCAATATCTTAAAATTCCTGGCAGAAAATTACGGAATTTCGCCCATTACGACGCCGGAAGAGGACATGAAAGCGATTTTGGGATAAAAGTAAAATATAACTTTATTGCCTTTCTTTGAAAATACTGTGATAAATTTAAAAATAATTGTCACAAACAGAAAAATATAACGTATAATATAATAGAGGCAGATGATACGTGCCTCATATCTCCCTAGGGGCAGCGTTACTGCTTAGACGCTGCCCCATTTTTGGACATGCAGACAGCCATAGTATGGCTAAAAGGCATAGTTTATGATGCAGAACAGGTATTAGACAAATTGAATTAATTAATTAATTATCGTAAAATGCAGGTGTTCCACGGGATGAAAGGATGCCTGCCTTTTTTGCGCGCTCGCAGGAACCGGAGAACATTTACAGGTGAAATTTACAGGTAACATTTGCAGGAAAATATAGAAAAATTTTTTAAAAAAGATCTTGACCTGGAGTGCACTTCAAGGTGTATGCTGATCTCGAAATTTGTGATAGCAGTGACAGCCGGCAGAAAATGGAGGTGCGTTCCATGAATCAGGAACAGATGAACAGAGATTTGGGACCAGGGGCAGTTTTTCCGATAGGAGATGAGAATACCGCCTACGTGCAGTATTTTACAGGAGAGTGTTATCTGAATATGCTGACGACCAGCGGAGTTGCCATCGGCGTGGTGACGTTTGCCCCGGGAACAGTGAATGCTTTTCATATTCATCATAAGGGCGGACAGATTCTTCTGGTGACAGGCGGAAGGGGCTGGTATCAGGAGGAAGGAAAGCCTGCGCGAAAGCTGCATCCGGGCGATGTGGTAAATATTCCGCCGGAGGTGAAGCACTGGCATGGCGCGGCCAAAGACAGCTGGTTCCAGCATCTGGCTGTTGAAGTTCCGGCAGAGGGTGCTTCCAATGAATGGCTGGAGTTTATAAGCCAGAGTGAGTATGAGAAGCTGTAAGTGCGTGGGTTATGAGACAGGTTAGTGGATTGAGGATTATGGACTGAGAATTATGGATTGAGGATTATGGACTGAGGATTATGGACTGAGGATTATGGACTGAGGATTATGGATTGAAAATTATGGACTGAGATTAATGAACTGAGGATTATGGATTGAGGATTATGGACTGAGATTAATGAACTGAGAATTATGAACTAAAAGAATAATAATAGAAGGGATGTTGTAACAATGGAAAAGTCAACCGTTTATTTTACAAAAGAAATCACACCGGAATCTCTGGTACGGATTTATGAGGCCCTGGGGGTTACTCTGAAGGGAAATGTGGCAGTGAAAATTTCTACCGGGGAGCCGGGAGGCCATAATTTCCTTCAGCCGGAACTGATTCGGGATTTGGTTGCGGCGCTGAAGGGAACGATTGTGGAGTGCAACACCGCTTATCTGGGAAGGCGCGATACGTCTGAAGCTCACTGGAAAGCGATTGAGGAGCACGGATTTTTGAAGATTGCCCCGTGTGATATCATGGATGAGGAGGGCGATATGGCCCTTCCTGTAAAAAACGGGTTTCATTTAAAGGAAAATTACGTGGGGAACCATTTAAAACAGTATGATTCCATGGTCATGCTGTCCCATTTTAAAGGACACGCCATGGGTGGATTTGGCGGTGCGCTGAAAAATATGTCTATCGGTGTGGCGTCTTCTCATGGAAAAATGTGGATTCACAATTCCGGTGTGGAAGGTGATTTTGAATCCATGTTTACTGCTGATCACGATTCTTTCTTAGAGTCCATGGCAGACGCTGACAGCGCAGTTATGGATTATATGGGCCGGGAAAATATTGTCTACATCAATGTGGCCAACAGACTGTCCGTGGACTGTGACTGTGACGCTCATCCTCACGATCCGGAGATGGCGGATATCGGCATCTTTGCCTCCCTCGATCCGGTAGCGGTGGACCAGGCGTGTGTAGATGCGGTTTATGAGTCTCCGGATAAGGGAAAAGCGGCTCTGATTGAGCGGATGGAATCGCGCAACGGCATTCATACGGTAGAATCGGCGGCGGCTCTTGGGCTGGGAAACAGGGATTATAAGCTTGTCTCGATTGATGAGTAACGGAGTGTGAGAAAAGATATGACGATTTCAGAAGTCAGTGAAAAATATGGGATAAGTGCGGATACACTCCGCTATTATGAGAGAATCGGCCTGATTCCTCCAGTGCCACGAAATAAAAGCGGGATCAGGGATTATGATGAGAATTCCTGCGGCTGGATTAACCTGATGATGTGTATGCGCAAGGCAGGCGTTCAGATTGAGGCGCTGATCGAATATGTGAACCTGTTTTATCAGGGAGATGAGACGATTGAGGCGAGAAAACAGCTTCTGCGGGAGCAGAGGGACCGGCTTCTTGAACGGATTACACAGATGCAGGAGTCGCTGGATTTACTGAATGGAAAGATTGAGAAGTATGAGCAGGGACT
>CAUEKH010000108.1 GCA_959018155.1 uncultured Hungatella sp. | reverse complement strand
AACAGCCAAAGGATAAGATAGGAAGATATATGGATTCCTTAGACGAGGAGGACGAGCTCGTTATCTGTACAGATATCACAGGAGGAAGTGTGAATCAGCTGATGGTGCCGTATGTGACAAGACCTCATACGTATCTTGTGTCGGGTGTCAATGTGGCATTTATGGTCGAACTGTCCCTGGCGCCGGAAGTACCGGATTCGGAGGAACTTAAGGCCATGCTGGAGAGGGCCAGACAGCAGCTTGTATTTGTAAATGACAGTCTGTCGCAGGATGACGACTTCGATTTGTGACGTGTGCCGGAGATGTACTCATGGTTCTGATTGACAGCAGTCAGGAAAAATAACAGAAAACCGCAGGGGCGGGTTAGAAAGAAAGGGTGGTAGTAATGATACAACTGATACGGATTGATGACAGACTTCTTCATGGACAGGTGGCTTACAGCTGGAAGTCCGAACTGAATTACAATGCGATTGTCATTGCCAGCGACGAGGCAGCGGCAGACGATGTGCGGAAAATGGCAATTAAGCTGTGTGCGCCCGAGGGAGTGAAGCTGGCGGTGCGCACGGTGGACGCGGCTGCGGAACTTCTCAACAATCCGAAGCTGGAGAAGATGAAAGTGTTCGTCATCTGCGCCAACCCGGCGGACGTGGTGCGTTTAACTGGCATGATTAAGGAGAATCCGGTAATCAATGTAGGCGGGATGCAGAAGCGTGACAATACAGTCAATTTTTCCAAAGCGGTCTTTGTAAGCAAATCAGATCTGGAGGCGCTGGACGAACTGCTGGCAGAGGGATATGACATTGAGGTGCGCCAGGTGCCGTCCTATCAGCCGATGGCGTACGAGAATCTGAGAAAGAAAGTGGAAATTTAGGGGGAAACTGATTATGAGAGAGGCATTGTTAGTTGGTCTGGTACTGGCTGCGGTGTGGTTTGTGGAGAAGTGCTTAACCACGCCTATGGTGTTCAGACCAATCGTAGTGGGACCTTTAGTCGGTCTTGTGCTTGGTGACGTGAAAATGGGAATTCTCTGCGGCGCCACGCTGGAAACTGTATTCATGGGGGCAATCCAGGTCGGTTCTGCGGTTCCGCCGGATCCGATGATTGGCGCCGGTGTCGGAACGGCGCTGGCAATTTTAAGCGGCGGCGGTCCGAGTGTGGCATTTGCCCTGGGGCTTCCTATCGCTATTTTCGGACAGTCCATCAAGGTAGTCTGCTTTATTATCCGTTCCTGGTATATGGGAAAAGCGTGCGAATATGCCAGAAATGTGGAAATTGGCGGAATGCAGATGTTAAACTGGGCGGGACTTGTCCTCCAGTGTGCCATCTACGGGATTGTGGGATTTTCCACGGTCTATTTTGGGGCAGCGGCAGTGGAAGGATTTATTAACGCGATTCCGGATTCCATTATGAACGGGTTAAATGTAGCTGGCGGTCTGCTTCCGGCAGTTGGTTTTGCACTTTTAGTACAGCCAATGATGAACAAGAACAATATCATTTACTTTATCTTAGGGTTTCTCTGCGTGGCATTCTTAAAACTTCCGGCTATCGGAATCACGGCATTCGGTATTGTACTGGCGTACATAGTCGTGTTTGAGAAGACAGGCAGCGGCGGCGAGACCGCAAATGCCGCGGTGACAGCGGACGATGATGATTTGGAGGGACTGTTCGATGAGTAAGAGGCAGATTACAAAAGAAGACAAGGCAATGCTCAGGAAAATGTTCTTATATTCCTTCGAGATGGAGCACAGCTACAATTATGAGCGCCAGCAGGGACTTGGATATTCCCTGGCCATGTGGCCGGCGATCCGGCGTTTCTATCAGACAAAGGAGGAACAGGGGGAGGCGCTTGAGAGGCATATGGCCGTGTTCAACGCCACCCCTCATATCGAAACACTGATTATGGGGATTTCCGCTGCCATGGAGAGGGAGGCGAGCGAGAATCCGGATTTCGACAAATCCTCCATTAACTCCGTAAAGGTAGGCTTAATGGGGCCATTTTCCGGCATTGGAGACTCTATTTTCTGGGGAACCCTGCGGATTATCGCAACTGGAATCGGACTTTCACTGGCCAGCCAGGGCAATATTTTAGGGCCGATCCTGTTTCTGCTTATTTTCAATATTCCGCATCTGATTATCAAATATTTCTGTACCTTCTGGGGGTATCAGTTCGGAACGGATTTGATGACAAATGCCAGAAGTTCAGGCCTTTTAGACCGGATCTCCCGGGCAGCTACCATAGTAGGTCTGATGGTGGTAGGCGCCATGAGCGCCGACATGGTAAAACTGAATTTTGCCTATGAATTCTCCATTGGGGAAAATGTATTCGCTCTGCAAAGCTATATCGACCAGATATTCCCGCTGCTGCTTCCACTGTGCTTCACACTGTTTATGTACTATCTGCTGACGAAGAAGTTTAAGCCGACCACACTTCTGCTGGCCTCCATTGTAATCGCAGTGCTGGGCTCAGTTATAGGTCTGCTGTAAGGAGGGGAGAATATGGCGGTAACAGTGCTTACCTGTATCGAGAGGATTCCGGAGAAACTGACAGGCCTTTTAAGAGAAGCGGATACGCGTTTTGAACCGCTTCGGAAAGCGGTTTCCGGCAGAACCATAAGAACGCTGGTTTTCGTAGCCAGCGGTTCTTCCTACAATGCGGCTTTTGCGGCGCGGCAGTTTCTGGAAGAAGAATGTTCGCTGAGGACACAGCTTTATTACCCGAATGTATTTTTAAGGCATGAGAGAATCTGGGATAAGGAGGCGCTCTATGTCTTTCTGTCCCAGGGCGGTTCTACGAAAATGGTGTATTTAAGCGCGTTAAAGGCGAAGGAAGCCGGTTGTCTTACCTGTGCGGTAACTGCGGACGTTAACTCCCCTGTCGGCAGGGCGTGCGATATCAGTCTCGATATGGGATGCGGAGAGGAAGAATTTCTCTATCGCACGCTGGGGTATTCTATGACGGCGGCGACTGCCTGTTTTCTGGGTATGGCGCTTGCAGGTCTGGATCGGGGTCCATATGAGAGAGATTTATCCGCTCTGGCTGAGAATTTACCACGGGTGAGAGAGGCAGCAGACGCCTGGTATGAAAAGAACCGATTTTCCCTTCTTCGCCGCAATAAAGTCATGCTGGCAGGCAGCGGTCAGCTTTGGCCCACAGCTCAGGAGGCAGATATCAAGCTGATGGAAATGGTTCCGATGATGACGAGAAGCTATGAACTGGAGGAATTTATCCACGGTCCCCAGAACTGCTTTGGCGATGATATGCTGTTCTTCATCCTTGCAAAAGCCGGGGAAGACGAAGAAAAGGTGCGGGCGATTGCGTCATTTTTAAAAGAGGAGATTGGATTCTGCGCAGTGGTGGGGGACGTATCCTGCGACAGCCGGGATCTGGTGATAGAACCGGTCAGCCGATATTTTTGTTTCCTGGAATATATCACAGTCTTTCAGGTTCTGGCCTTCCGGATGGCGACAGATCGGGGACGCGATTTATCGAGAGGTGTTAACGCGCAGATTAAAAATTATATCTCAAAGACATTGTAGAACAGTGCAATATTGAAGTTTTTGGATATCAGGACAGGATTGGAAGCCTATCAGGTTTTCAGTCCTGTCTTATTGAAGACGGTGACCTGTGCGCGGAGCGTACAGGTTATCGTTGCATTGCCTCATTGCATTTTCTCCCCTCTTTCTATATAATGAATGGAAGAGACAGACAGAGATTGGAGGAGTGGAAATGAAATCACTTGTTATCGCAGAGAAGCCATCGGTTGCCAGAGACATTGCCCGGGTTCTGCGCTGCGGGAAGAATTTAAACGGTGCAATCGAGGGAGATAAATATATTGTTACCTGGGGGCTGGGCCATCTTGTCACGCTGGCTGATCCGGAGGATTACGACCCTAAATACAAAGAGTGGAAGATGGAGGACCTCCCCATGATGCCGGAGCGGTTTAAGCTGGAGGTCATCAAGCAGACCGGCAAACAGTACAGCGCGGTAAAGGCGCAGATACACCGGAAGGATGTGGGGGAAATCATTATCGCCACGGATGCCGGCCGGGAGGGCGAACTGGTAGCCCGCCTGATTCTTGAAAAGACAGGCAGCAATAAGCCGATTAAGAGGTTGTGGATCTCCTCGGTCACGGATAAAGCCATCCGGGACGGTTTCGCCAACTTAAAGAACGGCCATGAATACGATAATCTCTATGATGCCGCCATGTGCAGAGCCGAGGCCGACTGGCTGGTGGGAATCAATGCCACCCGCGCCCTGACCTGCAAATACAACGCCCAGTTGAGCTGCGGCCGTGTTCAGACGCCGACCCTGGCCATCATTGCCAGCCGGGAGGAGGAGATTAAGAATTTCGTCCCGAAATCCTACTATGGGATCGTGGCAAAATGTCCGTCGCCTGCCCTGACTCTGACCTGGAGGGACGAAAAATCAAAAAGCTACCGTTCCTTCGATAAGGAGCGGATAGACAGTCTGGTGAAGAAAATAGAAAAGGGCGGTATGCTCACAGCCGCTCAGCCGGGGATCACCGGCCTGGTCACAGAAGTAAAGAGGACGCCAAAGAAAACGTATTCCCCTCAGCTTTACGACTTGACAGAGCTTCAGCGGGAGGCCAACCGGAAGTTCAACTATTCCGCCAAGGAAACGCTCAATATCATGCAGCGTCTCTATGAGAATCACAAAGTTCTCACCTATCCAAGGACGGATTCCCGGTATTTGAGTTCCGATATTGTCCCGTCTATTAAGGAACGTCTGGAAGCCTGCGGCGTCGGCCCCTACCGGAAGCTGGCCGGCCGTTTGATGAACCAGAAAATAGTGGCAAAACCGTCATTTGTAGATGATAAAAAGGTGTCGGACCACCACGCAATTATCCCGACAGAGCAGTTTGTCCAGCTGGATCACATGACTGTGGAAGAGAGAAAAATATACGACCTGGTAGTCCGCCGTTTCCTGGCCGTCTTATATCCGCCCTTCGAATATGAACAGACGGAACTTACCGTAGATATCGCCGGAGAGACATTTACTGCCAATGGCCGGATTGTGAAGAGCCAGGGCTGGCGGGAAATCTATGATAACATGGCGGACGAGGAAGAAGACGGGGATGAGGCCGGAGAACAGGCCGATAATAAGGCTCAGAACCTTCCTGATTTGAAGAAGGGAGACAGGCTTACGAAGCTGTCTGTTTCCATCCGGGAAGGCAGGACGAAGCCGCCGGCGCCATTTAACGAGGCGACGCTTCTTTCGGCCATGGAAAATCCGGTGGCTTACATGGAGACGAGGGATAAGGCCATGGCGAAGACTTTAGGAGAGACAGGAGGCCTTGGAACCGTGGCTACGAGGGCCGATATTATAGAAAAGCTGTTTTCCAGCTTTCTGCTGGAGAAGCGGGGCAAGGACATTTTCCTGACCTCCAAGGCAAAACAGCTTTTAAATCTCGTCCCTGAGGATTTGAGAAAACCGGAACTGACCGCTGACTGGGAAATGCGCCTCTCGAAGATTGCGGAGGGAAAGCTGAAGCGGGCTGCATTTATGAAGGACATCCGTTCCTATTCCGGTTCTCTGATTGATGAAATCAGGCGCGGAGAGGGCCAGTTCCGCCACGACAATCTGACGAATACGAAATGCCCGGTCTGCGGGAAACGGATGCTGCTGGTAAAAGGAAAGAACAGCGAGATGCTGGTCTGCCAGGACAGGGAGTGCGGCCATCGGGAGACGATTTCCAGGACGAGCAACGCCCGCTGTCCGGTCTGCCATAAGAAAATGGAACTGCGCGGAAAGGGAGACGGCCAGATTTTCGTCTGTAAGTGTGGCTACAAGGAGAAACTGACCTCCTTTAAGGAGAGAAGGGCAAAAGAGGGCGCCGGAGTATCGAAAAAAGATGTGGCCAGGTATTTAAACCAGCAGAAGAAGGAGGCGGAGGCGCCGATCAATTCCGCGTTTGCGGACGCATTTGCGAAGCTGAATTTAAAGGATGGAAAGTAAGGGCTGGAAAGTAAGTCCCGACTCAGCAACAAATTTGATTGAAAACCTGTGGATTTAACGGTATAATAGAGAGAAAATACACGATTTAAGGAGAAGGATATGGATTACAGAACGTACTTAAAAAATTATCCGGACAAAGACGGCCGGTTTGGCCCATATGGCGGCGCTTATTTAACGGAAGAACTGATTCCGGCATTTGAGGAGATCGCGGATGCGTACCAGACCATCTGCCACTCTTCCCAGTTTATCAATGAACTGCGCAGAATCAGAAAAGAGTTCCAGGGAAGACCGACGCCGGTTTACCACTGTGAGCGGCTTTCCAAGAAAATCGGAAACTGCCAGATTTACTTAAAGAGAGAGGATTTAAACCATACCGGCGCTCACAAGTTAAATCATTGCATGGGCGAAGGCTTGCTTGCCAAGTTTATGGGAAAGAAGCGCCTGATTGCGGAGACCGGGGCCGGACAGCACGGCGTGGCTCTCGCCACAGCCGCGGCATTCTTTGGCCTGGAGTGTGAGATCCACATGGGAGAGGTTGATATCGCAAAGCAGGCTCCCAATGTAACGAGAATGAAGATCCTTGGCGCCAAGGTAGTCCCGGTAACCCACGGATTAAAGACGTTAAAAGAAGCGGTGGATTCGGCGTTTGAGTCCTATGCGAAAAACTATAAAGATTCCATCTACTGTATCGGCTCCGCTTTAGGACCGCATCCGTTCCCGTTGATGGTCCGCGATTTCCAGTCCGTAGTCGGCTATGAAGCCAGGGACCAGTTCCTCGAGATGACAGGCATGTTCCCGGATGAAGTCTGCGCCTGCGTCGGCGGCGGCAGCAACTCGATCGGTATGTTTATTCCGTTCTTAGACGATCCGGTGGATATCACCGGTGTGGAACCCCTTGGTAGAGGCGAGAAGCTGGGCGACCATGCGGCTTCCATGAAATTCGGCGAGAAGGGTATTATGCACGGATTTGAGAGTATCATGTTAAAGGATGACAAGGGAGAACCGGCTCCGGTTTACTCCATTGCCAGCGGCCTTGACTATCCGTCCGTAGGGCCGGAACACGCATTCCTGCATGATTTGGGCCGTGTGAAATACGATACGGTCAGCGATGAGGAGGCTATGGAGGCGTTCTTCAAGCTGTCACGTTACGAAGGCATCATCCCGGCGGTGGAGAGCGCCCATGCGGTCGCTTACGCCATGCGCAGGGCGAAAGAGATGAAACAGGGATCCATCCTGGTGTGCTTAAGCGGCAGAGGCGATAAGGATATCGACTATGTGGTGGAGCACTATGGTTATGGGGATCAGTTTATGGATTAATTTGGCGGGGAGGCCGGAGGGCTTTTATCCTGCCTGCTTCGTAAAGGATGGAGAGCAGGGCCAAGAAGGCGGCGGGTTTCATGATGGTCCTTGCTTTCATGGCAGTATGGATTGAAATAAGGGCATCCGGACCAGCGGAATTATTCCGTGGATCGGATGCCCTTTAGACAATATAGTTAGTTTTACAGCCTCTTAGCAACAGCCTTAATAAAGTCCCCGCTGTTAAGTACAACTGGATTTGGAATGGTGGTAATCAGAGCCAGGTCTTTTGTCATCTCGCCGTTCTCAATGGTGTCAATGGTGGCCTTTTCCAGCCTGTCAGCAAATTCCATCAGCTCGTTGTTGCCGTCCAGCTCGCCGCGCTTGCGCAGTGCGCCGGTCCAGGCAAAGATGGTTGCCACGGAGTTGGTGGAAGTCTCCTCGCCCTTTAAGTGCTTGTAGTAGTGGCGCTGTACGGTTCCGTGGG
>CAUEKH010000107.1 GCA_959018155.1 uncultured Hungatella sp. | reverse complement strand
TGACGAAGTGTCATTATGTGCACCATCATTCCGTATCCATCAGCAAGAATATCACATCCATACGGAAAAAACAGGAGATTCTCCATGAGAGCAAACTCCATTATTATAAAAAGTATTTAAGGATTTCGCCGGTTGAGGAGTGGACAGCGAGAACGGTTCTTCATATCATCATAGCGGAAATCCGGTTTTTGACCGAGGTTCTGGGCATGTCCTGGGAAACGTAGAAACGGAATGAGACAGTAGGAAAGGGAGGAAGATTATGGTATCAGTGCTGTTAGCCGCCTATAATGGCGAGCGGTTCATCAGAGCCCAGCTGGACTCCCTCCTTTCTCAATCGTTTAAGGATTTGGAGATTGTCTATTCCGACGACGGATCGACAGATGGGACCCTGGAGATTCTTCAGTCCTGTGAAAAGGAGTTTCCCCACAGGATCAGGGGGATTTACGGAGAGCCGGGTGGAAACGCCCAGGGAAATTTTTTCAAACTGTTAAGCCGTGTGTCCGGGGAGTATTTAATGCTCTGCGACCAGGATGATATATGGCTTCCCGACAAGGTGGAAGTGACCCTGAAGGAAATGAAGCGCATGGAGGAACAGTATCAAAATACCACACCAATCCTGGTTCACAGCGATTTATCCGTCACGGATCAGGAGGCCAATATCCGCCATCGCTCTCTGGCGCGATACCAGAAAATAGCGGTAAATGACAACCGTTTCAGTCACTATCTGGTGGAGAACAACATTACCGGCAATACGATTATGATCAATCGGGCGTTCCAGGAGCTTCTCTCCGATATCCCGGATGAATGCGTGATGCACGACTGGTGGCTGGGCCTTTTGGCAAGCTGCTTTGGGAAAATATCTTATATCGACAGACCGATGACGCTTTACCGCCAGCACGGTGAGAACCAGGTGGGCGCGGCAGGCGCTGTGGAACAGGCCATAAGGCGGAAGGGCGGAAGAGAGACTGTAAAAGAGAATTACAGGAAACTGTTCCGTCAGGCTGAAAATTTTTATGACTATTATAAAATGCGGATGACTCCGGAGCAGAGGGAAACCCTGGAACAGTTCTTGAGGCTTCCTTCCATGAACCGTGGAGAGAAAATCCGTACCATTATCAAATATCAATTCGTGAAAAGCACCCCTCTCAGAACCTTAGGGCAGATGCTTTCCATTTGACAGACCTTTAAGGGGAAAGACTGGAGGAGAATATGCTGCCAGAAGAAAAGGAAATATTAGTAACCAGGGCGTCCATGCCTTCTTATGAAGAGTTTATTGAAGAGATTAAGCCTATCTGGGAGAGTGCCTGGATGACCAATATGGGGGAATTCCATGAGAGGCTGAACGATAAACTGAAGGAGTATTTAAAGGTTCCCAACTTAATTCTGTTCGTCAACGGCCACATGGCCCTGGAAATGGCGCTGCAGGCCATGAATTTAACCGGAGAGGTGATTACAACTCCCTTTTCCTTTGCGTCCACCACCCATGCCATTGTGCGGAATAATTTAACTCCGGTGTTCTGCGATATCAAAGAGGAGGACTACACCATAGACGCGGATAAGATCGAGGCTCTGATTACGGAACGGACGACAGCCATTGTTCCGGTTCACGTCTATGGAAATATCTGCGATGTGGAAAAGATCGAGGCCATAGCGAAGAAGCATCACTTAAAGGTGATCTATGACGCTGCCCACGCCTTTGGCGAGGAGCTGGACGGCAGGGGAGTCGGGACCTTCGGAGACGCTTCCATGTTCAGCTTCCATGCCACAAAGGTTTTTAACACCATTGAGGGGGGCGCGGTGGCGTTTCATGAGCCATCCCTGGAGATCCTTCTGAATTATCTGAAGAATTTCGGCATCACGGGAAAAGAATCAGTGGAGTATATCGGCGGAAATGCCAAAATGAATGAATTTCAGGCTGCTATGGGGCTGTGTAATCTGCGCCATGTCGATGAAAATATAGAAAAACGGAAAGCCGCGGTGGAAGAGTACAGAAATCGTCTGTCGGGAGTTCCGGGCATCCGGCTGACGAAAAAGCGGCCGGGAGTGCGGGATAACTATGCCTATTTCCCCGTGTCCTTTGAAGGGTTTTCCTTAACCAGAAATCAGGTTTACGACTATCTGGCAGAGCATCATATTTTTGCCAGAAAGTATTTCTATCCTCTGATTCCCGATTTCGACTGCTACCGGGAACAGTTTTCTGATATTGAAGTTCCGGTTGCCAGGAGAGCGGCGGAAAATGTTTTGACCCTTCCACTCTACGGGGAACTGACCATAGACGATGTGGACCGGATCTGCGACCTGATTTTAAGTGTGGCAGGAGGCGGGAACGGCCTTGCCTGAGAAGGAGTAAAATGAAATGAAGAATCTCATAAAAACCGTTGTGGTGACTGCGATCGGGTCATTTTCGGCGGATATTGTTATTAAAACCTTAAAAAGGAAAGGAATACGGGTGGTTGGCTGCGATATCTACCCTGCGGAATGGATTGCGGATTCAGAAAATGTGGATCAGTTTTACAAAGTCCCGTATGCCAGAGAGGGTAAGGCTTACGTTGATGCGATTCTGACCATCTGCAGGAGAGAAGGGGCCGGGGCGCTTATGGTGCTTACGGATGCCGAGGTGGATGTGGTAAATGGCTTCAGAGACGAATTTGCGCGGGAAAATGTCATTTTATGCCTGCCTTCAGCGGAAACCATAGCCTTATGCAGGGATAAAAACGCGTTCGCCCGGTTTTTGGAACAGAGAAATATTGGAAATACGATCCCTACCATGAGACTTGACGAGGCGGAGGAAGACGGGCTGATCTATCCGGTGGTGGTGAAGCCGTTCAACGGGAGAAGCAGCGAGGGACTTTCCATCGTCGGTTCAGAAGAGGAACTGAAGGCGCTGAAGGCCAGAAGCGGATCTGAGAATTTCCTGGTACAGCCCTTTTTGGAGGGCAGTATCGTTACGGCGGATGTGGTGAGGCAGGCGGATTCCGGCGAGACGGTTGTGATCTGCAGGAGAGAACTTTTAAGGACGAAGAACGGGGCCGGGACTTCTGTTCGGGTGTTCCGCAATGAGACTCTGGAGGCAGAGTGCCGGGAGGTGGCGAAAGCCCTTCAGATTAACGGCTGTGTCAATTTTGAATTTATCGAGGGAGCGGATGGAAGATATCATATTCTGGAATGCAACCCGCGATTTTCCGGGGGAGTGGAATTTTCCTGCATGGCGGGGTATGACTGTGTGACCAACCATTTGAACTGCTTTTTGGGGGAGAAGATAGAAGATTCCGATCAGATTACCGGTATGTATATTGCCAGGAAATATGAGGAATATATTACCAGGGTTTGTGAAGAAGGCGCGGCAGAAGATGGCGGAACCGTTCCGTCAGGCGCCGGAGCGAAGGGGGAGAATGGAGGAAATCATGGGTGAACAGTCGAATACCGGGATTATGGCCAGCATCAGCTGCGTTACCTATAACCATGCCCCTTATATCAGGCAGGCTCTCGACAGCTTCCTGATGCAGAAGACGGATTTTGAATATGAAATACTGGTTCATGACGATGCTTCCACCGATGGAACCAGCGATATTTTGCGGGAGTATGAGAGAAAATACCCGGGCAAAGTCAGACCACTGATTCAGAAAGAGAACCAGTATTCTCAGGGGATCGACAATATCAGCGGGGCATTTAATTTCCCCAGAGCCAGGGGCAAATATATTTTCATGTGTGACGGGGATGATTACTTTGTGTCGCCGGATAAGCTGCAGAAGCAGGTGGATTATTTTGAGGCTCATCCCGACTGCACGCTTTGTATACACAGCACGAAAATCGACCTGGTCGGAAAGGCGGTTACAGAGAGCCAGATGAGGCCCTACCGCAAAAGCCGGGTAATTTCGCCGGAGGAGATTGTGGATAAGCCTTCCGGCTATGCCATGTCCTCCATGGCCTTTCCTTCCAGCCTGGTGAGAGAACTTCCCGATTACTATGTGGACTGCCCCGTTGGAGACACGCCTTTACAGCTGATGGCGGCGGCGAAGGGCTATGGGTACTACATGGACGAGGTGATGAGCGCCTACCGGGTGGGAGTGGCCGGATCCTGGACCAGCGAGGGAAAGAACGGGGACTACGAGGGAAAACAGCGGGTTTACTGGGAACGGATGAAACTCGTTTATGAGGAGTTCGACCGGGCTACGGGGGGACGCTTTACAGAGGCGGCGAGGAGTGCGGCGGAGAGGACGTATTATCAGACCATGGTGAATCTGAGGCGGTTTGATGAGATTCTGAAGCCGGAATATAAGAGGTATTACAGGGAACTGGGGCTGAGAACACGGTTTTTCATTCAGTTTGAGAAACGGGCTCCCGGGATTTACCGGGGGGCTCAGAGACTGCTTTTGAAATAGGGATAAGAGGATCTGATATATGAAGTGGCTTAGACAGAGAATGCTGGGACGGCATGTGCCGGGTACGGAGGCGGTGAATCGGGATAATATCGCCTGGAATATGATTGGAAGCCTGATTTAGGCCGGTTCCAGTATGATTCTGACTGCGGTTGTCAATCATTTAGTTGGAACGGTTCACGGCGGAATCTTCGGGTTCGCTTTCAGTACATTTGGTCAGCAGATGTTTCTGGTGGCGTATTTTGGGATGAGGCCGCTGCAGAGCACGGATGTGAATCACGACTATACCTTTGGGGAGTACCGCCGGGTCAGGCTGTATACGTGCCTGGCTGCCATCGTATTTGGAATCGGATATATCCTGATCAATACGTACGGCGTACCGAACGGTTACAGCAGGGAGAAGATGCTGGTCGTCTTTCTCATGGTAATATATAAGGTGCTCGACGGCTTTGCGGATGTCTACGAGTCGGAATTCCAGCGGGAGGGACGGCTCTATCTGACGGGGAAAGCCATGGCGTACCGGACGCTCCTGTCGGTGGCCTGTTTCCTGGCAGCGCTGGCTGTTACGAGGGAACTGGTATTTTCCTGTGTGGTTGCGGTGATTTCTCAGGGAATGGGAATTCTTCTGTTCGACTGGAATACCATGAAGGGCGTTCCGGGAGTGAAAAACGGGCGGAGAGAAGGGAAAGCGGCAGGGTTGATCCGCGACTCCTTTTTACTGTTCCTTTCCGTATTTTTGGATGGCCTGATTTTTGCCATGGCCAAGTACGCGGTGGACGCGCAGATGACCTCCACGGATACGGCAGTCTTCGTTGCCATATTTATGCCGACTTCTGTTATTAATCTGGCGGCCAATTTCGTGATACGGCCATTTCTCACAAAGATGTCGTACCAGTGGGAGGGTCGCAAATTTCAGGAATTTACTTCTGATTTGAAGAAAATGATGGCGATCATCGGATTTCTGACAGTCGTTGCCTTAGGCGGCGCCTGGGTTCTCGGGGTTCCGGTCCTCGGGGCCATCTCAAATGTGGATTTGAAACCGTATAAGGCGGGGCTTATGTTTATCATTCTGGGCGGTGGCTTCTTCGCGGTGATGAATCTGTTTTACTATGTGCTGGTCATCATGAAATGCCAGCGCAGGATTTTCTTCGGATATGTGCCGGTATGCTTACTGTCCTTCGCCCTTTCCTCTCTGTTGGTAAAGGCAGGGGGAATCAACGGGGGCGCCTTCTCCTATATGCTGGAGATGATGATTCTTATGATGTGCTTTATGGGACAGGCATTATACGTATTTATCAGAGAAAAGAGACGACAGGGAGGAAATTAACCATGCAAGAGGTGCTGGTTATCATACCCGCGTACAATGAAGCACTGAATATTGAGCGGGTGGTTAAAGGACTGACGGAGCAGTATCCCATGTACGATTACGTGGTGGTCAATGACGGATCCACGGATAATACGGCGGAGATTTGCCGCAGGCAGGGATTTAAGCTGATCGATCTGCCGGTCAACTTGGGCCTTGCCGGAGCGTTTCAGACGGGTCTTAAGTATGCGTATCGGAAAGGGTACAGCTACGCCCTCCAGTTTGACGGGGACGGCCAGCACAGGCCGGAGTATATCGACGCCATGAAGGAAATGATGGAGCGGGGATATGATATTGTGATTGGCTCGCGGTTTGTGACGGAGAAAAGGCCCAACACCTTGCGGATGTTTGGCAGCCGGCTTCTGTCGGCGACGATTCGCCTGATGACCGGGGTGACGATTATGGATCCGACCTCAGGGATGCGCATGTTTAACAAGAAAATGATACGTGAATTTGCCGAGGGGCTCAATTACGGCCCGGAGCCGGATACGGTTTCCTACTTGATTAAGCAGGGGGCAAAGGTTGCCGAGGTCCAGGTGGTGATGGATGAGCGGATTCTTGGAGAGAGTTATTTGAACCCTTTCAATGCGGCGCGGTATATGGGGAAAATGATGTTTTCGATTCTGCTGGTGCAGAATTTCCGGCGGCGTGACTGAGGATAAAAGAAGGGAGAGTGTGATATGACTGTCATACTTCGAGTTGTACTGATTGTAGTTTCCATCCTGCTGGCTTTTTTCGTGCTGAGAAAAATAAGGCAGTCGAAGGTGAAAATCGAGGACTCCATTTTCTGGGTGATGTTTGCCTTACTTCTTGTGGTGTTCAGCGTATTCCCCAGGGTGGCGGATATTCTTTCGAATTTTGTCGGGACGTATTCCACATCCAACTTTATCTTCATGTTTGTCATCTTTATTCTTCTTATGAAGGTATTTTCCCTGTCGTTAAAGATATCGCAGCTGGAAAGCAAGGTGACTTCTTTAATCCAGACTGTGGCTCTGGATCGGGAGGAGAAGCTGGAACAGAAGGAGGAGAGCGGACATGGAATGGAACAGAATCCTGAGTGGAACATGGAACAGAATTCGAAGCAGGACCGGGAACGGGAATAAAAGGGGACTGTGGCTGGCGGCCGTAACCCTTCTGTTCCTTTTTCTTGTATTTGTCAAACCGTACCAGCGAGTCATTGAAATGATTCCCTCGCCGGAATATGAGTCGGTGCGGCTGTTTTACATCTGGGTCATGCGGATTGGCATGATTGGGCTGGCGGCTCTGGCTGGCATTCTCTGGTTTTGCAAACGCGTGCCAAAGTTTCTCTTCCCGGCCACGGTGGTGGCTCTGGGGTTACTCTATATGGTGGTTCTGCCGCCATTCAGCGCGCCCGACGAACCACTTCATTTCGTCAGCGCCTATCAGCTTTCCAGCGCCATGATGGGGAAACAGTCCATGGCGGACGAGGAGTTTGCCAAGACGGCGACAGAGTGGGAGAAGGAGTGCTTAGAGCACGGAGGAAGAGTCCTGGTGCGGGAGGAGGATGGGCAGAAAGGCCCCTATCCCAAAGTGAACCGCGACTCCTACCAGCGGGTTCTTGAGAATTTTTTTACCATGGATCACAGCCAGGGAGTGACGGTCCGCTATGAGGCGCCCATGAGAACGACGCCGGTTGTCTATTTCCCGCAGGCAGTGGGAATCACGGTGGCCCGCGTGCTTCATCTCGGATATATTCCGCTGATTTTAATGGGGCGTCTCTTTAATCTGCTGACCTTTGCGGCGCTGGCGTATTTTGCGGCGCGTGTCATGCCTTTTAAGAAGGAAATGATCATGGCGGTGTCCTTACTCCCCATGACACTCCATCTGGCGGCGTCACTCTCGTATGACGCGGTTCTGATTGGATTATCCATGGCATTTATCGGCTGGTGTTTCCATCTGGCCTATGAAAAGGAGCAGGTGGAAATAAAGGATGTGGTGGTGCTGGCGGTGATTCTCGTGCTGCTGGAGCCATGCAAGATCGTCTATCTTCCTCTGACCGGGATCTGCCTCCTCATTCCGGCGGCAAAATTCGGTTCGAAGAAGAGGTACTGGATTTCGGTTGTCTCGGTTATCTGCGTGATGGCGCTTTCTGTATTTCTGGTCAATCATGTGGTGCTGTCTGTCTGGGTAACTGACACGGAAA
>CAUEKH010000106.1 GCA_959018155.1 uncultured Hungatella sp. | reverse complement strand
ACAAACTGGCCCAGAATCGAGGTCTGAATCCCGTTCACCGGATCCATCACCTTTCCCATGGCAAGGCCAAATACCGTGTCCAGCAAATCCCCGGCCACATAGAGCATGTAAAAGAAAAGTTGAAACACGCTCCCGATCACGAGTCCCGTAATCACCTCCCGAAGCAGCGCCTCAACCATTTCAAACGTGTTGTAGGCGTCGATTACAGTTCGCACATTTACAGCTGCCGGGCCGGCCACACTCCCCTCAGCCGCCACAGGCAGAATCAGAATACTAAGCGCCAGCACCAGTCCGGTCTTAACCATCGACGGCACGCCTTTTCTGGAAAACACAGGATTAATAAACACCAGCGCGGCCATCCTGGCAAACACCAGCAGAAATACATCAAAATACTGCAACACACGGTTGTCCATCATACGTAAATCCCCATTTTAAAGCGATGCCATGATAGCAAACAACTCATTTACAAACTCGTCCATCACCTTAAACATCCAGGTTCCAAGTCCTAAAAGCACCAGCGCAATCACGATAAGCTTCGGCACAAAGGTAAGCGTCTGCTCATGGATCTGGGTAGCCGCCTGAAAAATTGCCACAATCAGGCCGACAACGATGCTGATAATCAGCATCGGCCCCGCAATCTCAAAAGCCACCAGCATGGCTTCTTTCATAATCTCCATCACCTGTTCCGCAGTCATCTGGCCACCCCCTTACCGGAAACCGGAAACCAGAGTCTTAATCACCAGTTCCCAGCCATCCACAAGTACAAACATCATGATCTTAAACGGAAGTGCAATCATCGTCGGCGGCAGCATCACCATACCCATGGACATCAGCGTACTCGACACCACCAGGTCAATAATCAGAAATGGAATATAAATCAGAAATCCCATGGTAAATGCCTTATTGAGTTCACTCAGAATAAATGACGGCACAATCACGGTCAGTCCCAGCTTCATATAGCCTTCCGGCCCGTCCGAGACATCAGGCAGTTCCGATTTCGAGATAGAGAGAAATAAATCAAGGCTCTTCTTCTCCGTCTGTTTCAGCATAAATTCCTTCATCGGTTCCTGCGCCCGCTCAAATGCTTCCTCCCGGGTTATGGTCCCCGCCTTGTACGGTTCATACGCCTGGGTATTCACTTTCGAAAATACCGGGCTCATGATAAACAGGGTCAGGAAGAGAGCCAGCCCCACCAGCACCTGGTTCGGCGGCGACTGCTGCGTTCCCAGCGCATTTCGCAGAAAAGAGAGAACGATTACGATTCTCGTAAAACTCGTCATCATAATTAGCAGTGACGGAACCACTGCCAGAAAAAGAAACAGGAACATGATGTCCAGCATATCCATGGGCTTCCCGCTGCCCGAAGTTCCCTCCAGCGTCAGCGAGACATCCGCGGCCCAGGCCGTCTGTACGCCTGCTGCGGACACTCCGAAAAATGCGGCCGCGGCTGTGAAAAGCGCGGCTCCTTTGTACTTCGCTCTCATCCTTTATCTCCCCTGTTTCTCATTTTGTTTTCCCCGCCAAAATGGTTCTTCACCTGCTTTGCCAGGACGGAAGTAAAATCCGGCGGTATCTCCGCCGGATTCATCGCGTCGTACGTCTCCAGTTCATCCAGCCGGACAATCCCGGCCGGCGATACCCCCATCAGTAAAATCTTCTCCCCCACCGAGACAACGAGAAGATACGTGTCCCTTCCCACCATCAGGCGGTCGAGAATTTTCATGCTGCCGGACTGCTGCCTGCCTTTTACTCCATTTCCCAGCATCCTGGTGGTATACCAGGCCAGGATCAGAACCAGGATTAATACTCCAAGATAAAATACCAGTTTTAATACAACCATCTCAATCCCTCTTGCTGACAATCTCGGTAATTCTTGTCGCAAACTTATCATCCGTTACCAGGATATCACCTTTCCCGATAAACTTTCCATTTACGACCACATCAGCCGGGGAACCGGCCTGCTTATCGAGAGTCAGTATCTGTCCTTCCTTCAGTCCGAGGATCTCCTTCACGCTGCACACCGTCCCGCCGATCCGCACCGAAACATTCAGGGTAATATCCTGGATTTTCTTCCGCTCTTCCCCGATGTGGTCGATCGCAGCCTCCACCGGCTCATACTTAAATTCCGGGAAATAGACCTCCTGCACCGCCACCGCCTTTCTTGTTCCCGGCTCAGCGGCACTCTCCTCTCTATCCTGTTTCTGCGCCTCCTCAACCGGGATTCCAAACAGTTCCGGAAGCCGTCCGTTCGAGATCCCGTACACCACGGAATCCATCACTCCATCAATATTCAGCCTGAACCGCAAAAAAATCAGGCCCTTCTCCTTCTTCCACAGTCTCAGAGACTCACAGATCCGCTCCGCACTGTCATACGCGGTCACCCGGTTTAAAACTCCCTCGATCTTCTTTCCAAGGAAATCCCCCACCTCATCCATGGCCGCCTCCACACACTGAAACACCACTTCTCTCAGCGTACTGAGCGCAATCTCATCGAGAGGACTGTCCGCCTCCACCGGAATTCCCATAATAAAATTCGTCAGCCTCACAATGTCCTGACGCTCAAACACGTACATCTGCGGAGCCTCAATTCCCTCTGTCCTTCGCATACCTTCCGCCACCACATTAAAATGCGGCAGCATCGCCGCCAGACTGTCCGTATCCGTGAAGGACACCTCCTCCACCGCAATCTTCGCTCCCCTGCCGAGAAGAGAGGACAGCGTATTACAGACAGGGACCGCCTCCATTTCCAAAAGTTCTGCCATCACATCCTGGTCTATATATCCCATGTTCTTCCTCCCGGTTACAATACCCTGCTGATTTCAATAGCCTTGCGCAGCTTCGTGTGGCCTAACTTCGCCTCAAAACAGGCCACGTCCTCCACATAGATATCAATATCCGTGTCCACCTTCTTATTGAGCGGCACCACATCTCCCGGCTGAAGCTGTAAAACATCCTGCGCATCCAGAGAAAATTCATGGAAAATGGCACGCAGTTCTCCCTCGGCCTCCAGCTAATGTCTCTCGATATAGGCCCGCTTCGTCTGCTGCTTTGCCTCATCAATCTTCTTCTGGCTGACCGCGAAGGTATATCCGAATTTAGAGGTCAGTTCCTCCACATTAGAAGCCGGCATCACAAGGTTGAGTTTTGCGGTCAGCTTGTCAATCACCACCTCTAACTCTACCTGAATGATTACCTCCTCCGGCGCGCTCATCTGCAGCAGATGGGGATTCGTCTGAAGCCCGGTCAGTGATGCGTCGATATCAATATATCCGTCCCAGGCATTTCCGATAAACTCCGTAATCTTTCCCAGCAAATACCGCAAAATCGCCTTCTCAATATCGGTGAAATCACGGTTTAACTCATACTCCGTGCCTGCCCCGCCAAGAAGACGTTCAATCATGAAAAAGGCCAGTCTGGTATCAACTTCCAGTACCAGAGGAGCCTCATTGTAATCCTTATTATCAGGACTTAATGTGATCATACCAAACAGAGAACGGTCCGGAATCGAACTGCTGAACTCCTGATACCGCCTCTCTTCGATCCTGGTCACACCGATTTCACAGTATGACTGCATCAGTCCCGTCAGATACGGCGCAAGAGCACGCGCAAAGCTGTCATATAAATTCTCTACGGTGCTCATGCGTTCCTTTGTAAATTTTTTCGGCGATTTAAAATCGTATGTCTTTATCACTGCAGTGTCCCTTCCTGAACCCCATTCATATCTGCCGGCATACCCACCGGAAACAGAGGATCCATCGTCTCTACGCTGTCTAAATCACTGTCCGGCAGCTTGTAATCACTTCCCAGGATAATCATGTCCACACGGCGGTTCTGTTCCCGCCCTTCCTTCGTGCTGTTGTCGGCAATCGGATAGTATTTGCCGTAACCGCGGCAGATCAGCTTCCTCGGCTCAATTCCTACCGTATCTTCCAGATAGATAGCCACATTATCGGCACGCTCTGAAGATAAGATTCTGTCATTGATCAGGGAATTGGCGGCCTGGGCCGTATGGCCGTTAATATAAATAGCCCGGATCTCATCCTGCTTCTCTTTTAACATCGTCCCCAGCGCATCGAGCATGGACTTGCTGTCATCCCGCAGCGCAGCGCTGTCCGGGCCGAACAGGAGATCATTTTTAAACCGGATATAGACGGCATTCTCGCTGGTCGTAACCATGGCATCGAGATTCTCCGAGGTAAAATACGACTGAATGTCCTTTGCCATATCCACCATAGCCTGAGAAGAAGCCGCCTGCGCCCCGGTACCGGTGCCCGTTATGTATTCAGAACCTGTCCCCGGCGCCTCTTCCTTTATGTCCTCGCCAATGGAGGGATACTTTAAATCCACCGGAACCTCTTCCAGACTCTCCGTGGATTCAATTCCCAGCTGGCGCTGCATGGCAGCCGCGATTTCCTCCAGCTTGCTGATATTTACATTTGAAATACTGTATAACAATACGAAAAAGGTCAGGACCAGGGTTATCATATCCGCGTAGGTATTTAACCACTCCTGACCTCCTCCCTCTTCTCTCTGTTTTTTCATGCTATTTCCCAATCTCCAGTGCCTTTAATGCCATGCTCTTGGCAATGTTGAGAGCCGTTATATTGGCCTCATAAGCGCGTGTGGCGGCCATCAGATCCACCATTTCCTCGGCACTGTTCACATTCGGCATCATCACATACCCATCCTCGTCGGCGTCGGGATGGTCCGGGTCGTAGACCGGAACGAGAGGATTTTCACTCTCCACCACTTCTTCCACATAGACGCCGCCCTTATCGGCCTTCACCATGGCATTTCCCAGTTCCGTCTTGAAATCCAGCTGTTTTTCCCGGAAAACCACCTGTTTTCTGCGGTATGGGCCGCCCTCCGCCGTCCTGGTCGTGTTCTGGTTCGCCAGGTTCTGCAGGATGATATCCGTGCGGAACCGCTCTGCCGTCAGAGCCGAACCCGTTATATTAAGAGAATCCAGATATCCCATAATCCGCTCCTTTATTTGCCTGTATTGTTAATCACGTATCTGAGTGTGGAGAGTTTCCCGGCCATCCGGCTCGTCAAGGCTGAATATTCCGTATACGCCTTCCACAGTTCCAGTTCTTCCTTCTCGACCTGGACATTGTTGCCATCCGGACGCGCCTCAGTCACATCATCCTCGCCAACTACGGCCTTATAGACCGGCCCCGTACCGTCCTGCGCTTCCTTTAAAACCTGTTTAAACTCCACCGTTTTCGCCTTAAATCCCGGCGTCTCCACGTTGGCAATATTATGACTGGCAATCTGCTGTTTCATCCACACGGCATCCAGCCCGCTCTGCAGCGCCCGAAACGCTGCGTCTTCAAATAATGGCATAACTCTTTCCCCCAACTTCCGTCTCACAGTCACTTACCAGTTTTCAGCCCGTATGTCCCATCCGCACCGCTTTATCCGCCTGGGAAAATGCGTCCTTCAGTTCCACAATCATGGGGAGGACTTCCTTCACCGGCTCCGCTTCCTTCTTCACATTGGCCTGAATAATCTGATAGTTAAAATATTCATACAAAGAAGCCAGCCCTGCTGACACCTCATACTGATGATCCAGCGTTGAGGAGAGATGATTGATAATCGCCTGAGCCTTCTTAAAATGGGTGTTGCTCCCCTCGTAGTCGTTCTGTTCCAGGCTCACAAGCCCTTTATTCAAGCGGTTAATCGTCTCGTCAAACAGTAAATTAATCATATCGCCCTGTGTCATGGTCATGACGGACTGTTCTTTATATTTTGCATATGGGTTCTGCATATTCATACTCCTTATCATGATGAGAACTGCTGAGTCAGCCAGGAACTCTGGCTGTTCATATTGGAAATGGCCTGCTCCATGGCGGTAAACTGTTTCCAGTAGCGCGTTTTTTCCAGTTCATATTTGGTGTTTAAATTGGACAGGGTTTCCGTAATATGTTTCATCTCTTCATACAGCGTGTTACTGGTCACCAGCACATCTTTCGTACCGGCATACCTTACCATACTTCCCGGGCTTCCGCTGCTGACATTGGCCGTCTCTTTAATCACGTTCTGAAGCTGCACCGCCAGGCCATGTTCCTTATCTGTAAACAGGGTCCGGATCGCGTCCGCATTGGTCGCCACCTGAGAGCGCAGGGTATCCTCGTCGAGAATCAGCTTTCCGTTATCACGCCAGTTATCGGAAGTCTCGATACCGATATCATACAGTGACAATCCCGCACCTTCCACACTGCTGTAGAGAGCCATTCTCATATCACTTAAAAATCTGGTGACATTGGAATCATTGTGAAGAAGCCCCTCCTTCGATTTCTCCTCCCAGAGTTCAATCTCTTTGTCGCTCATCTCTTTCTTCTGGGCATCCGTCAGAGGCGCATACTTCTTATAATTGGCTGTCTCCGATATCTTATCATTCAGTTCTTCAATCAGGGTGTTGTAATCATCCACAAAACTCTTAAGACTATCTACTATTTTATCAGTATCGCGTGAGGTAGTCAAGCTAATTGGCGGGTCCCCCGCCGCAGTTGTACCCGTTAATTCCATGGTAATTCCATCCAGCTCGAAGGTGTTGGAATTTCGCTCGATGGTGGTGCCGTCCACGACGAGTCTGGCGTTTTGGCCGGCGGTGACGACTGCGGCTGCAGATTTGTTTGGAATGTATGTATAACTTTCACCTCCAAACAAATCTGTTACATAGTTTTTTCCATTAACATCTGTTCCGGATATCGTAAAATTACTGTTTCCACCAGAAATCAACAGTTTACCATCTGTAAATGATACTTCCCCATCAGTTCCTATTATCTCCTGAATCTTTGACGCAATCGCTGGCCTTTGGTCGCCAGCCCCCCAGTCAAACGTGGTTTCCGTTCCGTCTGCCTGGGTAATTTTAATTCTCCCACTTGGAGGTATCTGATCAATTACATTCGAAACCACCTGCTGTGGACTTTGTGAAACCGTTTCCGTCCCAAACAATTTTTTCAGCGGATTTTCTTTGCCGCTGTCGGCAACACATGTGATATTCAGATGCTCCTGATTCTTTATGTTAATCCGACCATCAACCATTGAGACATTGGCAGCCCCAAGGTTAGCTTTCAGAAAAGTTACCAGATCACTGATAGTTGGTGAACTGCCAGAACCTGTCATATCAAACGTATTTCCGCCAATTGTAATCTCCCCAAATAACCCCGCCGATGCCAGAGTGTCATTTGCTGACAGAAGGTTATCCCCCGCGCTAAATCCCAGCAAATTCCCCAGTTTATCAATAGAATCCACATCCGCATCCGAAAACTCAATCACATGTTCCGCGGAATCCAGCACAATATTGTCTGACCCATCAATAGAAAGTTTGATTGCCCCTGTTCCGAACTTGCGGTCCAGTTTGGAATTCAGCGCATCCAGCACACTCTGGACCGACTCGTACTTGCTGTTCCCGGTTTTTCCGTCCAGGGCAATTTCCACTTTCTCGCCGTCGACGGAAAATGTAAACTTCGCATCATTGCCGCTGTTTAAAATCCGCACAGCCTCTTCGGCTCCGGCCTTCGGCCCGCCGGTCACGGTTTTGGAGAACAGTGAAGACTGTACTCCTGTCGCGTTCACACCAAACATGGTAGTAAGCAGATTCCCATACGTCTGTGTCATGGAAATATTGGATATCTCACCTGTGGAGGTAGATTCCATCACGAATTTATCCGAAGCCGACGAGTAGGAAACCTTCACCCCTGCATCACTGTTATTAATAGCGCTGATTACATCACTTAATGTGGAGTCATCCGTCAGACCCTTAATCGTCACGCCATTGATTTCAAATTCATATCTTCCGCCCTGGGGTTTTGTTTTGAAGTTCATGTTCTTGAGGGAAGTTCCGTAATCCAGTTTGTTGGAAAATCCGCCTTCAAAGCCAAGCTTTTTAATCGTGTCCGCGTCGCCCCCGACAGACTCGATAATAACTCTTCTG
>CAUEKH010000105.1 GCA_959018155.1 uncultured Hungatella sp. | reverse complement strand
CCCCTCCTCCTCGATCACTCCATCCGCCATATAGACCACATGATTGGATACATCCCTTGCAAATGCCATCTCATGGGTCACAATAATCATCGTCAGCCCTTCCTTCGCCAGCGTTCTCATAACAGCCAGAACCTCCCCGACCATCTGCGGGTCAAGGGCCGAAGTCGGCTCATCAAACAGCAGAATCTCCGGTTCCATGGCAAGCGCCCTGGCAATCGCCACACGCTGCTTCTGCCCACCGGAAAGCTGTTTCGGTTTCGCATTAATATACGGCGCCATCCCTACCTTCTCCAGGTAGAACATGGCCTTTTCTCTCGCTTCCTCTTTGCTCTTTTTCAGTACCTTAACCTGTCCCACCATACAGTTATTTAACACCGTCATGTTGTTAAACAGATTAAAACTCTGGAACACCATTCCCACCTTGGTCCGATACGATGCAGCATTCATCTTCCTGTCTGTGATATCAATGTCATGGTAGAGAATCTCCCCTGTCGTCGGCGTCTCCAAAAGGTTGATACACCGAAGAAGCGTCGATTTACCGGACCCGGAAGCGCCGATAATACAGGTGACATCGCCCATATCTACAGAAAAATCAATATCGCGCAGAACCACATTCGTTCCGAACGTCTTACTTAAATGATGGATTTCCAATACTCTGCTGCCCGCCATAATTATTCAGCCTCCTTCTCATTTGGGTCTGGGAATTTCACCATACCGCTGGTGTAAGCCAGAGTATCCGTGGTTGCCAAATCGTAGCTGTCCGGACCATCCATCTTCTTCTCCCAGTAGCGCAGGATTCTGGAGCACGTAAAGGTCAGAATGAAGTAGATAACCATGGTGATGGTAAATGCCTCAAAATACGTATAGTATGCGCCGGCCACACCCTTTGTCGAATAGAACAGCTCGACCACGCCGATTACGGAAAGCACGCACGTATCCTTGATATTGATAATTAAGTTATTGCCGATCTGCGGCATGATATTGCGCAGAGCCTGAGGCATGATAACGTTCACCATCGTCTGGAAGTGGGTCATGCCGATTGCCTTGGCGCCCTCTGTCTGCCCTAAGTCAATGGAGAGAATACCGCCGCGGACCGTCTCGGCCATATAAGCGCCCGTGTTGATGGACACGATAAAATACGCCGCGGCCATCGGCTCCATGTTGATCCCGAACAATGCCGCCAGCCCATAGTAAATAAACATGGCCTGAACCATCATCGGCGTCCCACGGAAGACCTCCACATAAATATTCAAAATAAGTTTTATTATCCCGAGCACAATCCTCTTCACCGGATTGTCATTCTTAGAGACAGGAATCGTCTGGACAATTCCCACTGCAAAACCGATTAAACAGCCGATAAAAGTACCCACAATGGCAATCGCCATGGTCTTTCCCGCGCCATTTACAAAAGACATGCCGTATTTCTGCAGAATATACACGATTCTTCCAAAAAAATCTGATGGCAGCGACATAAATACTTCCCCTTTCTTGTTTCAGACATAACGATAACCTGTGCGCATCAGTGCACAGGTTATCCATCCTGTTTTTCTTACTCAGATAACGGCTGAACGGAAATCGCCTCTTCCATCATCTTGTTATAATCTTCTTCTGTCATCTTCGCAAGTACACCGTTGATGGCATCTTTTAACTCGGTATTGCCCTTCTTTAAGGAGATACCGATATTGATATCCTCTTCAGAAACCTTGAACTCTCCCTCAGTACCCGTAAAATCGAGAAGCTTAAAGTCAGGATAAGCGATAAGAGCCGCCTGACCGGTTGGCTTGTCCGTCACGACAAGGTCGCATCTGCCGGAACTTAAGGCTACCAGCATGGCCGGAGCGGACTCCTGTGCCGGCTGGATGGTGGCATCCGGAATCTGAGGCAGGCAGTTGTTGTACCAGATGGTATTAAGCTGAGACGTACACGTCGCACCGGCAAGATCCGCCACACTCGTTGCATTCTCAAACTTGCTTCCTGATTTAACCAGCGTCACAATTGTTGCATAATAATACGGTTCTGTAAAGTCCACAGACTGAAGACGGTCAGCCGTGATGGACTGGCCCGCAATCACGCAGTCAGCCTTTCCGGACTGAACAGCCGGTACCAGGGAATCCCAGTCCAGCTTTAAGATCTGTAACTCATATCCCAGTTCATCGGCAATCTTCTTTGCCATCATAACATCATAGCCATATGCGTAATCCGGGCTGTCAACAATCGGAACCGCACCGTTGGCATCCGTTGGCTGTGTCCAGTTATAAGGCGCGTAGCTGCACTCCATGGCAACCTTCAACACCTTCTTCTCTCCTGCCCCGCCATCTGCCTTCGCATCAGCGGCAGCGCCCTCATCGGCGGCCTTCACCGGCTCACCTGCGCCATTTCCCGCTGTATTCTTCTGTCCGCCACATGCGGTCAGAGCACCCACGGCAAGAACCGCGGTCATACAAACTGCCATTACTCTCTTCATCGACTTTCTCATAACTGTTCTCTCCTCTTCTTAGCTTATGTAGTCGAGTATCCCGCAGATATCAGTCCGCGCAGACACCTTCTCTGACTCATTGCCAAATAAATACGTTTATTATAGAAAGATTTTATTCCCTTGTCAAGCCTCTCCGGCCATTTCCTCAATCAGGGACCAGATTTCTTCTCTTCCCTGCTTCGTTTCGGCAGAAAATGGGATCACACGGACTTCAGGCTTAAGCCCCAGGCCGGTCCGCATCATTTTCACATGCTTCTGAATCTGGCTTCTGTTGATTTTGTCCAGCTTCGTGGCAATGATGACAGGCTGAAATCCCTGGTAGACAATCCAGTCATACATGGTCTTATCGTTGGCCGACGGCTCATGGCGGATATCGACGAGAAGGAATACACACTTTAACACCGGTGATTTATGAAGGTAATTTTCAATCATCTTCCCCCATTTGGCTTTTACCTCCTGGGACACCCTGGCGTAGCCGTATCCCGGTAAATCCACGTAATACAGGGCGTCGTTAATGTTGTAAAAATTGATCGTCTGCGTCTTTCCAGGCTGTGACGATGTTCTGGCAAATGATTTCCGGTTCATCAACGCGTTGATCAGGGAAGATTTTCCCACATTGGACTTCCCTGCAAACGCAAACTCCGGCTTCGTGTTCTCCGGCAGCTTGCTCGTGATGCCGCACACCGTTTCCAGTTCTACGGATTTAATAATCATACGGATTCCTTTCTATTTTCAGAATCGACAAGGGCTTCTGCCAGAACCTCCGGCATGGTTTTTACGAAAATGATCTCCAGCCCCTTCGTGATTTCTTTTGACAGTTCCGCGATATCCGGCTTATTCTTATCTGGAACCAGAACGCGTTTCATATGGGCCATCCGGGCCGCAAGGATCTTCTCCTTTAAACCGCCGATGGGAAGAACCCGGCCGCGCAGCGTGATTTCCCCTGTCATGGCCAGCTTTGCATCGACCTTCCGGCCTGTCACTGCGGAGAGCATGGCTGTAGCCATGGTAATTCCCGCCGATGGGCCATCCTTTGGCACCGCCCCCTCCGGGATATGGAGGTGGATATCGTGGGTTTCAAAGTAATCGTCGGCCACCCCGTATTCCGGGCAGACAGAGCGGACGTAGCTTAGGGCTGTCTGGGCCGATTCTTTCATGACATCGCCCATCTGTCCCGTCAGCTGCATCGTCCCTTTACCAGGCATGACGTTGACCTCGATCTGAAGAGTATCGCCGCCGACACTGGTCCAGGCCAGGCCGCGGACAATGCCCACCTCATCTTCCTCATTGACATCCTCAAAGGTGATTTTTTCCTTGCCGAGATACTTCTCTAAGCTGCTCTCCGTAATGCGGATCGCCGTCTTCTTGTCTTCCAGGAATTCTCTGGCCGCCTTCCGGCAGATATCGCCAATCCGGCGCTCCAAATTTCTCACTCCGGCTTCCCTTGTGTAGTTGTGGATGATTTTAACCAGCGCTTTATCCGTAATGGAAACCTGCTTTTCTGTCAGGCCGTTGCGTTCCAGCTGCTTCCTTACGAGATAGTCTTTCGCAATATGGAACTTTTCATTCTCCGTATAGCTGTTTACTTCGATGACTTCCATACGGTCCAGCAGCGGTCCCGGGATAGTCTGAGTGGTATTGGCTGTCGCGATAAATAGTACTCCGCTCAAATCAATGGGAATTTCCACGTAGTGATCGCGGAACTTCACATTCTGTTCCCCATCCAGCACCTCCAGCAGGGCCGACGATGTATCGCCCTTATAGTCGCTCGACACTTTATCTATCTCATCCAGCAGCATCAGCGGGTTGCTGACACCGGCCTGCCTCATGGCATCCACAATCCGGCCCGGCATGGCGCCCACATACGTTTTTCTGTGGCCGCGGATTTCCGCCTCGTCATGGATTCCGCCAAGGCTGATGCGGACATACTGTTTTCCCAGGGCTTTCGCCACGGATCGGGCAATTGAGGTCTTACCTGTTCCAGGCGGGCCGACGAGGCAGATAATCGGGCTCGTCCCCTTCTTCGTCAGCACGCGGACCGCTAAATACTCCAGAATCCTTTCCTTGACCTTTTCAAGGCCGTAGTGGTCCTGATTGAGGATCTCCTCCGCATGGGAAATGCTGTTGTTGTCCTTGGAAACCTTTTTCCATGGCAAATCGAGAACCGTTTCCAGATACATCCGGAGAACATTGGCCTCCTGGCTTCCGCCTGGCATGGCCTTGAACCGCTCGATCTCCCTGTGGATTTTATCCTTTGTCTCCTTGTCAGCCTTTAAAGCCTTCAGCTGCTTCTCGTATTCATCGGCGTCAGACAACGGGTTATCTTCTCCCAGTTCCTCGCGTATCACCTTCAGCTGTTCACGCAGAATATAGTCCTTCTGGTTCTTATCAATATTCTCCTTCACGCGGCCCTGGATATCTTTCTTTATCTTAGTAATCTCAATCTCTGTCAGGAGATTTCTCATGACTGTTCCGTACCGCTCTTCTGAGAGACGGCACTCCAGCACCTGCTGACGTATCTTATAATCCCACGGCAGCTGGATCGCCATCTGGTCAAGCAGTTCGTCCAAATCTGTCAGCACCATCAAATTGGGGAGTACCTCTTTCATCAGCCTCGGGTTTTCCCGCCCGTACTCCTCCAGCTTTTCCTGAAGAATCCTCACCATCGCCTGGGAGGTCACGTAATCCAGCGTATCTTTCGATTCCGGAATCGGCTCCAGTTCCCCCACAAGATAAGGATCTTCACTGTCAAGGGCCAGCAGTTCCACCCGCTCTAAGCCCTCCACCATAACGCGGACTATGTTATTTGGAATTTTTACCAGCTGTTTAATCAATGCGATACAGCCTACCTGATACAACTCCTCTATTCCCGGATCCGGATCTTCGCTGTTTCTCTGTGTGACGAGACAGACTTTCTGGTCATTGACCATCGCCTTCTCCACAGCCGCAATCGACTTGCTGCGGCTGATGTCGAAATGAATCATCATCCCAGGCAGAACCGTCATGCCACGCAGCGCGATGACCGGCATCGTTATCGTCTTGTCTTCCATGTTTCTCTCCTTTGCACGCAACAGACGGTAAGCCGCACATTTCAGGCACGGCCTGCCGTCATTAAATAAGAAGGTGCTGCAGCAGTCTCACCGCTGTAACACCTTCCCTTCAACTTTACACCGAATCAGGCTATGCAATCTCACCCGGTTTATCTTTTCTAAGCTTCTGGGCCAGCGATTTTCTTGGAACCGCCGTGTCACGGTAGATTAACTCTGGCTCGCTTGTCTTATCCACAACACCCTTCGTAATCGTACAGATTCCGATGTTATTGTCGGACGGTATCTCATACATCAGATCCATCATGACGCTTTCCATGATGGAACGTAAGCCTCTGGCGCCCGTCTTGCGCTCAACCGCCAGCTCCGCAATTCTCTCCACTGCCTCACGGGTCAGTTCCAGCTTCACATCGTCAAGTTCAAACAGCTTCTGGTACTGTTTTACCAGCGCGTTCTTCGGCTCTGTCAGAATCTTCACCAGCGCCTCCCGATCCAGCAGTTCCAGTGAAACAGTAACCGGAACACGGCCGATAAATTCAGGGATCAGGCCGAATTTCACCAGATCCTGAGGCAGAACCTTCTTCAGCAAATCATCAATATCCGTCTTGTTCTTATCCACAATCTCTGCGTTAAAACCGATGGATCCGGCGCTTAACCGGCTTTCAATAATCTTCTCCAGCCCGTCGAACGCACCGCCGCAGATAAAGAGAATATTGGTCGTGTCAATCTGTAAAAGTTCCTGGTGCGGATGCTTTCTGCCGCCCTGAGGCGGAACACTGGCAACCGTTCCTTCCAGAATCTTCAAAAGCGCCTGCTGAACGCCCTCACCGGAGACGTCTCTCGTGATAGATACATTCTCAGACTTCTTTGTTATCTTATCAATCTCGTCGATGTAGATAATGCCGTACTCTGCCCTGCTGATGTCGTAATCCGCCGCCTGAATCAGCTTCAGCAGGATGTTCTCCACATCCTCGCCCACATAGCCGGCCTCCGTCAGAGCCGTTGCGTCGGCAATGGCGAACGGGACATTGAGCACTTTGGCAAGCGTCTGGGCCAGATACGTCTTACCGGAACCGGTAGGGCCCAGCATCAGGATGTTGCTCTTCTGTACATCCACATCCAGATTCCTTCTGGATGTGATTCTCTTATAGTGATTATAGACCGCTACAGACAGCACCTTCTTGGCACTGTCCTGTCCGATGACGTAATCGTCGAGGAAGGATTTGATTTCCTTTGGCTTCATCAGATTGATGTCGCTGAAATCGGGTCCCTCATCCTCATGACTGTCGAACTCCTCCTCCAATATCTCCGCGCAGAGATCAATACACTCGTCACAGATATAAACATTGTTAGAACCGGCAATCAGTTTCTTTACCTGGTCCTGCGTCTTACCGCAGAAGGAGCATCGGATCTTGTCGTCTGTTCTGACCGGCATATTCACACCTCATTCTTTCCTTCAAATAGATACTGACTTAATGCTCGTGGCTGTAGATAATATCATCGATCAGGCCGTAAGCCTTCGCCTCTTCAGCCGTCATGTAATTATCACGCTCTGTATCGCGCTCAATTACCTCATATGGCTGGCCCGTGTTGGCAGCCAGAATTTCATTCAAACGCTTTTTAATCTTTAAAATGTTCTCCGCCACAATCTTGATCTCTGTGGCCTGGCCCTGAGCGCCGCCGGAAGGCTGATGAATCATGACCTCCGCGTTCGGAAGGGCAAATCTCTTTCCCTTGGCGCCGCCGGAAAGCAGGAAGGCGCCCATGCTGGCTGCCATACCCATGCAGACGGTAGACACGTCGCACTTAATATAATTCATGGTATCGTAAATCGCCATACCGGCCGTTACAGAACCGCCCGGGCTGTTGATATAGAGGTTGATATCCTTGTTGGGATCCTCCGCCTCCAGAAACAGAAGCTGCGCAACCACCAGGCTTGCGGAAACATCGGTCACCTCTTCGCCCAGGAAGATAATTCTCTCTTTTAAAAGTCTCGAATAAATATCGTAGGAGCGCTCGCCCTTACTCGTCGATTCAATGACATAAGGTACTAAACTCATCGTTACTTCCTCCTCGTCTTGTCTCTGTCCTTATACTACTAAAGCCGAGTGGACTCCTGACTAGCTATCGGAATCCACCCGGTCTTCTAAACGTAATTAAACTAACTTTGCCTCAGCAACCAGGAAATCAACGGCTTCCTGAACAGCTAAATCTTCTTTCATCTGTGCAATACCGCTCTCGCCCAGATACTCTTTTACCTTGTCAGCTTCCATCTTGTAAGCTTCTGCCATGCTGTTAATCTCATTCTCAACCGCTTCGTCAGAAACCTGGATATTCTCAGCCTTTACAACTTCCTCCAGAACGAGTCTCGTCTGGATTCTCTTGAGCGCCTGCGGTCTCATCTGCTCTTTTAAGTTCTCGATTGTCATGCCG
>CAUEKH010000104.1 GCA_959018155.1 uncultured Hungatella sp. | reverse complement strand
CAATCCAAAGTTTGTTTACGGCGATATTATGCTGCCGGAGGGCAAAAAGGCGTTCATCATATCGCAGGACGATGTCTGCTATTATGAATACATGAAAGGCGACGGCTTTGCCAGCCGCATCGTGATCGGGGAGGATGGATATCCCACCTGTGAGATGGAACTGGAGGACGGAAGCGTCGTGACCGGCGATTACGATCTCGTTCCTTTACTGGAGACATTCATTCAGGAGCATCCGGGTTTCTCCTACAAAGGGGCCAGGGCCATTATCGCCTTCACCGGGTACAACGGGATTTTAGGATATCGGACCGACGAAGCCTACAAGGACACAAACCCCAATTACGAGGAAGACCGGAAGAAAGCGGCGGAGGTGGCTCAATGCTTAAGGGACCACGGCTGGGAACTGGCCTCCCACAGCTGGGGCCATCGGAACCTTGGCACGATCTCCATGGAACATTTAAAGCAGGATTCGCAGAAATGGGAAGACAACGTGGAATCGTTAATCGGACCGACCGATATTATTCTCTATCCGTTCGGTGCTGATATCGGGGACTGGAAGCCTTACAAGGACGATAATGAGAGGTTTACCTATTTAAAATCGCTGGGATTCCGGTATTTCTGTAATGTGGATGCCAGCACACCTTACTGGATGCAGCTTGGACAGGATCATTTCCGCCAGGGGCGGAGAAACTTGGACGGTTACCGCATGTACTACTATCCCGACAGTTTAAGCGATTTATTCAATGTTTCTGAGGTGTTTGACCCGGCAAGGCCAACGCCGGTGCCACCGATGTAAAAGGCAGCAAAAAACGATGACTGATACGCGTAATGGTATCGGCCATCGTTTTTTTATTCCCGCTATCTCCTGGCAGATTCTTTCCGCTGTGCGGTAAATGCCTCTTTCGCTTCTTCTGAGCGGCAGGATTCCGTTCATTTTACAAACATCATTTCCGGTTCTTTTCTTCTTTCTGCGAGATTCGACTCCAGCTTAGACACCGCAAGCCGGAAAATCGGACCCGAAATACTTCTTGCCCCGGCGGGGCAGTTCTTTACACAGGCCAGGCAGTCGATGCACGTCTCCGTGTTGGTTTTCTTTGGATTTTCTAAAGAAATGGCGCCTGTCGGGCAGATGGAAACACATTTCTTACAGTCGATACATTTCTTATTTCCCTTCGGGTGGAATGGCATGGACTTTGTATCACGATACGGATGGTTCCCCGGAACGGACAGCGCCCCCTTCGCCGGAAGTCCGCCTTCCAGCACCTTCTTTAAAGCCGCGGCAAACTCCTCCACCTTTTCCATATCCTTCTCGTCGGGACGTCCGGCCGCGATCCTGTCTGAAAATGTATGCGGCGCAATCCACGCTCCGGCCGCCACGCCGATAAATCCGTTGGCCTCGCAAATCTCCTTCTCCTCCAGCAGGGCGTCCTCATACTCCCGGTTTCCGTAGCTGACGAGAAATGCCGCCGGCGTCTGTTCTCCCTTCACTCTCTCAAAGATACCGCCCGGAATCTTCGGAAGTCTCCCCGCGTATACCGGTGCTCCGAAGATCACAAAATCATCTGCTGTGAAATGGTACTCTTTCTCACGGACTTCCCGTCTCGTCAAATCGAGAATCTCATAATCCCCATCCAGGCGTTTCGCTATTTCCGTACAATACTTCCGAGTTCCGCCCGTAGGGCTGAACAGTGCTACTGTCACTCGATTCATTTTCATATGTACCTCCACTGCTCTTTCATTTAAAGAAGCAGCCCCGGATTTTCTCCCGGTCGACTGCTTCTCTGTAAAATCTCTTATGCCTCGGTTCTCGTTAAAACTGTACAACCTCTTTTATCGGCTGGTCCGGAACGACTGATTCCGCGTACAGCACCGGTCCTTCGCCCTCGTAATCCTTCCAGAATTCATAGGCAATTTTCGCGCGGACCCGCACCCACTGCTTGGTCACCAGGTCCTTCGCCTCCCTGGCTTTTGTGACAAAGCCAAGGAACGTCATATCCGCCTCACAGCACGTCATGGCCATCCGGCCCGGAACGAAGTAATTCTTCGGAAATTCCGGAGATTTCAATACCATGGCGGTGAATTCCACCGTTTTTCCCTCATATCTGTCACGGCGATCCATACAGTCAATATACCAGATTCCATACGCTTCCGGCGAAATCGTGATAACATCGGCGCTGACATCGTAGGGCAGATCTTCGTCCGCAATCTCCGTAATCTCGCCTTCAGAGTCTTCGAATACGATTTCACCTCTCTGGCACATGGACTTTAAGGTACGTCTGTAACCGGATAAATCTTCGATTTCATCACAGCGGTTACAGATAACCAGTTCGGAATCCCGGATCATGGAGTAGAGCAGGGGCTTCATATTCGCCACATATAAATCAAAGGTGGACATGTCGATAATCGTAATCTGCTGATAAATCCGCCAGTCGGACGGCAGCTTTAATTCGTCCAGATTCCACATGCCGTTCCACTCAATCAGGACGCGCTCCGGATTGTATAAAAGTTCCAGTTCCAGAAGGCGTTCCGGCGTCAGTTCATCCATACTCTCGATAAATACACCGGCAGTCTTATTTCGCTTCAGCAGTTCCATATCGTACTCGGTATCCCCATCCTCGCAGACGATAAGCAACGTCTTCCCGTCGGTCTGAAAATAGTCCTGCTCCATGGTAAACTGAAGGAACTGGGTCTTTCCCGCCTCTAAGAAGCCATCAATCAGGAATACCGGCATAAACTCTTCTTCCATCGCATCTGTATTTCCCATATTGTCACCTGCCAAACGCTTTCTTTAATTCATCTTCTTTAAGCTTTGCTCCGATGACGCACACCTTCCCGGTATACTCCGGCGCGCCGTCGCGAATCTCGTACTGCTCCGGAACCAGGTCGAAATAAAGCCATCTTCCATTTTCCCCGCCCGGTATCATACCTTTGGCGCGGAGTACTTCGCCGTACTGATCACCGTAAGCCAGTTCGTCAAGAATCTTATCCAAATCTTCCTTCTTCATGGCGGAGACATTTTCAAGGCCCCAGCTGGTGAAGACTTCGTCGGCGTGGTGATGGTGATGGTCGTGGCCACAGCCGCAGCTGCACTCTTCATCATCGTGATCGTGATGGTGATGCTCATGATCATGGCCACAGCCGCACTCGTCCTCGTCGTCATGGTCGTGGTCGTGGTGGTGATGCTCATGATCGTGGCCGCAGCAGGACTCGTCCTCGCCGTCATGGTGATGGTGTTCGTGGCTGTGCTTCTGCATCTCCTCCACTTCCTTCATCAAATCCTCAGCCATCGTGTCCGGCTTCTCGATAATTTCCAGAAGCTGGGCGCCGCTCAGCTGGCTGGCTGGAGTTGTAACAATAACCGCTTTCGGATTATGCTCGCGAATCATTTCCACCGCCTGATTCACCTTGTCAGCAGCAGCGATATCGGTACGGCTCAAAACGACGGTTCCGGCGCTCTCAATCTGGTTGTTAAAGAATTCGCCGAAATTCTTCATATACATCCGGCACTTTGTGGCATCTACAATCGTTACTGCGCTGTTTAATGTGACCTCGATCTCAGAAGCCACATCACGAACCGCCTTCATGACATCCGACAGCTTGCCAACGCCTGACGGCTCGATAATCACGCGATCCGGTTTATATTTTATCAGAACTTCTGATAAAGATTTTCCGAAGTCTCCCACAAGGGAACAGCAGATACAGCCTGAGTTCATCTCGCGGATCTCGATTCCGGAATCCTTTAAGAAACCGCCGTCAATGCCGATTTCCCCGAATTCGTTCTCAATTAAGACCACCTGCTCACCGGCAATCGCCTCTTCCAGAAGTTTTTTAATAAATGTTGTTTTCCCGGCTCCAAGGAAACCGGAAATAATATCAATCTTTGTCATATCAATCATGGACCTCTTTTCTTTCCAGAGTTTTCATTTTCTACAATTACCTATTGTGTCACAAACTTCCTGCAAAGTCAAGACGTCCGCTTTAACACAACCGTTTCCAGAGGTCTCAACTTACCAGTAAATGTTCCGTAAATCCACTCGCATTTTCCTGTCTGCCCTTCTTCCAGCCACTCCACTTTCAAAGAAGCTTCCGCTCTTCCGAAATTCTGCAGGAATAAATACTCTGCGTTATCTTTCCTCCGCACAGTGACCTCCACCCCGTCCGGGATCTCCTTCACAGGCCTTTCCAGCCCTGCCTCACAGACCAGCTTTCCAAACAATTCCTGATAGAACTCTTTTCCCATATGGGCTGCCACATAGACAGCCTTCCCTTTCCCGTAGCGGTTGATGGTGACCGCCGGATATCCGGCATAGAAATCCTCGCCATATACCATCAGAGTGCGGGCTGTATCTGCCTTTATCAGTTCACACAGATAGCGGCAGGAATACGTTCCTTCCATGGCCACAGAATCATCCTCGCTGTCAGTGACCGGCACCACGCAGTTTGTCTCATCGTCATAAAGGCCATCAATTTCCTCCCGGCGGACTCCCAGAACATCGCGGAGGCCGCCCGGCGTGTCCCCGAGAATGCAGCGGTCATACTCGTCCACAACGCCCGACCAGCCGGTCATCACAAGAATACCTCCCCGCTCTGTGAAACGGCGGATCTTCTCCTCGATTCCCGCCCGGAACAGATACAGCTTCGGCACGGCAACGACGCGGTAGGAATCCAGTTCCTGTTCCATGTCAATCACGTCCACACCGATTCCGAGAGAGCGCAGCGCACCGTAGCAGGCCATCATCTCCTCCCGCTCATGAAGCCCTTTATTTCTCGGTCCCTGGGCATCATTCATGGCCCACCGGCTCTCTCTGTCCCAGAGCACCGCCGCCTCCGCATGAAGTTCCGCGCCGGCAATCTCACTCAATGCTTCCAGCGCCTCTCCCACCTGACAGATTTCGCCGAATACCCGGGTGTCGCTTCTGCCGGAGTGGTCAATCACAGCCCCGTGGAATTTCTCCGATGCGCCGCGGCTCTGGCGTATCTGGAAATACAGCACGCTGTCACTCCCATGGGCCACAGCCTGTAAAGACGCGGCCAGAAGCATCCCCGGCTTCTTCAATTTGCTCACCGACTGCCAGTTTGTGGAAGAAGGGCAGGATTCCATCAAAAGGAACGGCTTTTTTAAGACACTTCTCATATAGTCATGCTCGAAACCGGTATCCTCCGCAGTAACCGCTTCCGGGCCCTTATGCCATAAAGGATAGCTGTCCCAGGAAGCCACATCAATAACTTCTTTAAATTTGTGGTAATTCAGTCCGCTGTAATCGTACATCATATTGATGGTAACCGGCCTGTCACTTCCGCCATCCCGAATCGCTTTCTTCTCCCATGCGGCAAAATCCACCGTTCTGTCCGTCACAAACCGCTTCCAGTCGAGATTTAAGCCGTGAAGCTTGGACTCGCCTGAGGGCGACGGACTTTCAATCTGGTCGAAGCTGTGGTACGTATGGCTCCAGAAGGTCGTGCACCAGCTTTCATTGAGTTTTTCAATCGTCCCGTACTTTTCCTTCAGCCACCGGCGGAATTCCTCCTGGCACAGCGGGCAGTGGCATTCGCCGCCAAATTCATTGGAAATATGCCACATAATCACTGCGGGATGGTTCCCGAACCTTTTTGCCAGTTCCATATCAATCAGCCTTACCTTCTCTCTGTACACCAAAGAGGTATAGCAGTGGTTGTGACGGCCGCCAAAAAGCGCCCGCTGCCGGTCCGCATTTACCCGCAGGACCTCCGGATACCGGTCCGCCAGCCACTTGGGCCTCGCCCCCGAAGGAGTGGCCATAATCACGGAAATCCCGTTCTGCCAGAGGTTTTCCACAATCTCCTCCAGCCATTCAAATCGGTACTCCCCTTCCTCCGGCTCCAACGTCGACCAGGAAAATACCCCCAGCGTCACCTCGTTGATTCTCGCCATCTTCATCATTTCGATATCCCGTTTTAAAATGTCCGGCCGGTCCAGCCACTGTTCCGGATTATAGTCTCCCCCATGAAGCAGGCATTTCATTCTCTCTTCTCTGTCCATTCAAATTCCCCTTTCCGATCAGTCTCGTCTCCATGATATTACCGTAAAATACGAATGTATACAAGTAGAAAATGCAGATTTCGAACGATAATCTGAACGGTTTGTCTGGCGCTGATGTCATCAAAAAAAGAAAAAACAGGGGAAGGACTGCTCCTCCCTATCTTTAGGCTTTCGCTGATATAGACTCCTGTTTTTCTGAAAAGTTACACCACACCACAAAAAATATAAGAAAAAAAGAGAACCTGGCAGTCCTGAAGATTTCGCTTCTTAAACTGCCAGGTTTCCTGTCACCGATATTTATTTCCGGTCATTTATCCGGTTAAATCTTATCCGCTTTTGCCGCCTCATGTCCGGAACAGCCGTGACAGCTTCCGCACTGCCCTCCACAGCCGCTGCATCCACCCGAACCACAGCTGCAGGTTCCCTTATTCTTGTAGATAGAACGGCCTGCCAGGACTGCAAGTACCAGAACAATCAGCGCAATTATAATCGTTGCCGCGTTTGCGGCGAGCCATGTCATCATATACTTACCTCTTTCTGCAATATATAATCGTAATTGCCGGTTTTATTTCCGTTATTAAGAGTCATTCTCATTTTATGCGAGTTAGTATACGCTAATCATCTGAAAAAATCAAGCACTTTTGCTATGGAATTTATTAAGGAATTTATATTTATAAGTATGGCTGGATTCTGAATACTGTCTGTTCCCCATTTCTTTCACTGACCAGATCAAATAAATTTTCCTTTGTTGCAAATAGATTCTTTGGATTTCGACCGATAATCAGATACTGGTTCTTATCGCCTGCTTTCTTTTAAATAAGTAGATTATATCATAGCTTCCCGACAAATGCACCTCAGAACCTGTCATTTTTCAAATACAAAACCCCAAGCCCAAAAAAGAAAAGAGAACGGTTTCCCGTCCTCTCATCATCATAAAACCGCCTCCGTATCCCCCTATTTCATTTCCCGCAGAATATTATCAATATCCGCCTTCTTCCCAATCACCATCAGATGTTCCTGGGACTGAATCACGTAGTCGGCAGGCGGCATCAGCTGCGCGCGCCCTTCTCTCTTGATTCCCAGTACGCTGATATGGTAGCGGTTGCGGATATCCACCTCGCGGATTGACTTGCCTATCCATTCCGGCAGCGGCGGAATCTCATAAATCGAATACTCCGGTGTAAGCTCGATATAATCGAACACGTGGTTGGCGCTGTAGCGCACCGCCAGCTTCTCCGCAATATCACGGTCCGGGTAAATGACCTCGTCCGCGCCATTTCGCAGCAGGAACTTGGCGTGGATATCGCGGTTTGCCTTGCTGATGACGCGCCGTCCGCCCAGTTCCTTCACCAGGCTTGTGATCTCCAGACTGCTCTGGAAATTCGTTCCGATACAGATAAAGCAGAGATCGAAATTGGCGATCCCCAGACTCCGTAAAACCGTCTCATTCGTACAGTCGCCGATTTTCGCGCTGGTCACGTAAGGAAGCAGATCCTCCAGCTTCTCCTCCTGCTGGTCCACAATCATGACATCGTTGCCGAGAGCGGCAAGGTTTAAGCAGAGATGGTGGCCAAACCGTCCCATTCCTATGATTAAAATTGATTTCATATGATATTCTCCTTTGCTTCGCAGCATATTATTCAATACATGATCTCTACACTTACAGGCACCGGCCGCGGGCTTACCCGATGTTGATTGCCTCCGCAGGCTGCTGTACATGGGGCTTTCTCTTGGACTGGACAAAGGCCAGGGCAAAGGAAAGGCTTCCGATTCTGCCGCAGTACATCAGAAGAATGATGATGCAGCGCGATACCGGATGGAGCGCTCTCGTGATTCCCGTAGTCATTCCGACGGTGCCGATAGCGGAAAACGTCTCAAACAGGATATCGGAAAATCCCAGCGGCTGTATCGCCATGATAGCCAGCGACGCCGTGACTGCCAGTA
>CAUEKH010000103.1 GCA_959018155.1 uncultured Hungatella sp. | reverse complement strand
CAGAGGCGCCTGGTACGTGTTGGCGGCCAGTCCCAGTTTTCTCATCCCCTCTTCTTCCTGAATGACGAGAAGGCGTACCGGCTGTAAATTCGCAGCGGTCGGAGCCACATGAGCGGCTTCCAGTATCTTCTCCACCTTCTCCGGTTCCACCTTTTTCCCATTATAATTCCTTACTGAATAACGCGATTTTGCCAGTTCTAAAAAGTCCATAAAATTATCCTCCTTAAATTCGTTGCAAATCAATCCAACTGATACTATAATTATAGCTTGAATATACAGAATAACAAGAATGCACTTTTTCGGTAGATACTACCTGAAAAGAAAGTATGGAGGCAGCAGGATGAGTAAGACTTGTGATACAATGATCTGCCCGGTTGAGGCGACAATCCGTCTCATTGGCGGAAAATATAAGGCGGTAATTCTCTGGCATCTGATGAATACGACGCTTCGCTACAGTGAAATACACAAAAAGATGCCAGGGGCCACAGATAAGATGCTGGCCCAGCAACTGCGGGAACTGGAAAAAGACGGTCTGATCCGCAGAACCGTATATCCGGTGGTACCGCCGAAAACGGAGTATTCCCTGACGGAGTTTGGAAAGAGCCTTGCGCCGATTCTTGACGCGATGTGCAACTGGGGAAAAGAGTATTTACTGTATGAGGAAAAACAGGAAGGAGGAGTCCGGTGAATCAGCCAAATCTTTTAGAAGACCCGGTGCGGAAGCTGTTTAAGAAGTATCTGGTGCCATCCATCAGCGCCACACTGGTGACTTCGATCTATATACTGGCCGACACTCTGATGATAGGCCGCGGCGTGGGGCCCATCGGAATTGCCGCGCTGAATCTGCTGCTGCCGCTGTTCAGCCTGTTTTTCGGAACGGGAATGCTCTACGGCGTCGGAGGCGGAGTCCTCTTATCCATCTCCAAAGGGCGTCAGGACGAGAGGGCGGCGAGAGAGTATTTTACCGTGGCGCTGGGGCTTACGGCAGTAACGGCGGTCATCTATGTGACCGTTTTCCACCTGGCATTTGACGGAATTACCCGGTTCCTGGGCAGAAATGATACCATGGCTTCCTACGTGGATTCGTACGGCCGGATTCTCGTCACGGGAGCGCCGGTTTTCTTATTCTCCGCGTTTTTGCAGGCATTTGTCCGAAATGACAGGGCGCCTAAAGTCGCCATGACGGCTGTGATATCGGGCGGTGTGACAAATGTGGTTCTCGACTATCTTTTTATCTTCCCCATGAAAATGGGGATGGCCGGCGCGGCCCTGGCCTCTGTCATCGGTTCCATTTTGACGGTGGTGATTTTGATGAGCCACCTTTTTGCAAAGGAGAACACCCTGAAGCCGGTCCGCGGGGCCGACTGGAAAAAGGCCGGGGAAGTCATTATCAATGGCCTGTCCAGCTTTTTACTTGAAATGTGCAACGGCGTGGTTACATTTTTATTCAACCGGCAGCTTCTTAGATACGTGGGCGATTTGGGAGTCGTTGTTTACGGAATCATCTGTAACAGTTCCCTCATCGTGGCCTCGATCAACAACGGTATTTCCCAGGCGGTCCAGCCTGTTCTGGCGACGAACTACGGGGCGGGGAAGAAGGAACGGCTGAAAGCCACCCGCCATCTGGGGGAAGCGGCTGCGCTGTGTTCCGGTCTTCTGTTTATGGCTGTCGGCCTCTTCGTTCCGGAACTTGTGATTGAGGCATTTGTAAATCCCACAAAAGAGATCATGGATATGGCGGTTCTGGCAGTGAGAATTTATTTCATTTCATTTCTCGGGATGGGATTTAACATCTTATACGGCACCTGGTTCCAGTCGGTGATGAAGCCCGGTTATTCGCTGTTTATCTGCCTGCTGCGTGGATTTATTTTAAACAGCCTTCTGGTCTTCTTACTTCCGCTTGCGCTGGGAGTCACAGGCATCTGGATCGTCATGCCGGCGACGGAATTTATTACCCTGGCAGTTTGCAGGGGGCTGATTGTGGAAAAGAGAGCGGGGAAGAAGTAGTAGAGAGAATAGAGAAAACTTTAACGTCCGGGAGAAGCATTTAACGCCCGGGAGAAGCATTTAACGTCCGCAGGAAGCGGACAAAAAACACAGGAAATGTGCAGATGCAGGATCAACAGTCATTTACAATATGACCGCTAATCCTGCTTCTTTTTATGTCAGAAAAGGCCTTCCAACAGGAAATAACACTGCCGTCTATATTTCCATACGGTTTCCCATACTCTTCCTCTCCGCCAACTTTTCTTGTAAAACGGTAATAAATATGATAAAATCAAAACAAATATTTTTGAATTCAAAAAAGGAGGTACGATTTATGAATAAAGCGGAAGAGCGTTATATGGAGATTATCGAGATTTTAAAGAAGAATCCAATCGTCACCGTCACGGAATTTGCGAATCAGCTGGAGGTTTCTCCGGAGACAATCAGAAAGGATTTGACCGCGCTGGCGAAGCAGGGGGTCATTACGAGAATCCATGGCGGCGCGGCCCTGGCTGCGGAGCGGATGGTCAGCACGCCGTTTCAGTTTCGGGAGACGGTCCGCAGGGAGGAGAAGCGGCAGCTGGCGAGGGCGGCTTCCCAGCTGATCGAGCCGGGAGATTCCCTGATTATCGAGAGCAGTACGACCATGGTGGAGCTGGTAAAGGTTCTGTTAGAGCAGCCGGAACTGCTGGAAACACTGGTGATTGTGACGAATTCTCTCCATATTATTACACTTCTTGAAATGGGAAGCCGCTGTGCCCGTGCGTTCTGCCTTGGCGGCTGGATGAACCAGACGGAGCAGGCCACCCAGGGCCAGCTTACGGTCAGCGAATTAAAGGGATTCCATGTGGACAAATGTCTTTTAAGCGGCGCGGCCCTGGGAAAAGATTTGATTCTTACTTCCTTCTATGAAAATGATATGCTGTTCCAGCAGCAGGCGATGAAGAGCGCAGCCCACTCTATCCTGTTAATGGAGGCAGGCAAATATCCGTCCTCGGCCGTCCTTTCCGTGGCCGGTGTGGAACAGTTTGACTACCTGGTGACAAATATCGCGTTTGATGAATTCGACAGCGAAAAACTTAAAAAATCAAAAGTGCATGTGCGGTATATTAATACAGAAAAATAAAAATATTTTTGAAAACAAAAGTAAAATAAAAATATTTGTTATGTTTTTACAAATTTTCTTGACATGCACTTGCGAATGTGGTAATAATTAATTATAAACATTTGAAAAACCAATTTAAAACGAAATAAATTGGGAAAACAAAAATATTATTACCAAATACAGGAAAAGAATTGGAGAGAATCATATGATACCGAATCCATTTGGCTTTGCCTATTCCGATGATATTGATATAGAGGGAATGGCATCATCACTTGAACGGCTGAAGCGCCCGGAAGGACGGGTAGATGTCGTGCTGGACACTGATACATACAATGAGGTGGACGATCAGTTCGCACTTGCCTATCTCCTTCAGTCGGGCAGCAAACTTAATCTGAAAGCGATCTATGCAGCGCCTTTTGACAACCACCATTCCAATGGTCCGCTCGACGGGATGGAACGGAGTTACGACGAGATTCTGCGCGTGCTTCGCCTGGTGAAACGGACAGAATATATTGATTCTGTCTGGAAGGGGGCAGGATCCTTCCTTGCGAACGAGGAGGAGCCGGTGGATTCCCCGGCGGCCCGCCACTTGGCGGAGCTGGCGATGGAGTATACGACAGAGCACCCTCTCTACGTGATAGGGATTGCGGCCTGCACGAATATCGCGTCAGCCATCCTCTTAAAGCCGGAGATTAAGGACAGGATTTTTGTCGTCTGGCTGGGCGGCCTCGGGATGGACTGGCACGACAATTTCTCCTTCAACGCAAAGCAGGATGTGGCGGCGGCCCGTGTCCTTTTAGGAAGCGGCGTGCCGGTCGTTCTCCTTCCCGGAAGAGGCGTTGTGGATCATTTCCTGACGACGGGGCCGGAACTGGAATACTGGCTTCGCGGGAAAAATGAATTCTGCGACTACATCATCGACAAGACGAGACACGAGGCTGAGATTATGAGCGGGGAGATGTGCTGGAGCAGGCCGATTTCCGATGTGCCGGCGGTCGCGTGGCTGGTGGACAATGAATTTATGCTGGATCGGCTGGAGCCGAGCCCGATTATGGAATACGACCACCACTACAGTTCGGACAAAAGACGCCATTTCATCCGTTACGTGTATGGCATTAACAGAGACCGGCTGATGAAGGACCTATTCGAAAAACTTGCTGCTATTTAACCCGTTTAATAATTGGAGGACATGGGTATGAAGCGAAGTGGAGGACTGTTGAAACGGCTGGAGCCGTATCTCTATCTGCTGCCAGCGATACTGTTTTTTGCGGTATTTGTGTATTATCCTTTTTTGAAAAATGAAACCCTGAGTTTTTTCACACTCGATAAATTCCGCCATGTGAAAGGTTTTACCGGCCTTACGAATTATATCAGGATTTTCAATGACCCCAAGTTTATCCAGGCCATTGGAAATACGCTGATTTACGTATTTATCACCGTGCCTGTTTCCATGGTTTTCGGTTACCTCCTGGCACTCTTATGCAGGAAAAAACGAAGATTTTCCGTGGTCTATGAAGCGATGTTTGCGCTCTCCATGGCGTCTTCCGCATCTGTCGTCGCGATGATTTTCCAGCTGGCCTATAACCCTTCCATGGGAATCATCAATAAGATGTTCGGCTTATCCATCAACTGGCTGAACGATCCGAAAATGGCGCTTATCAGCATTATGATAATCCAGATATGGGCCAACATCGGTTACAATTTTATCTTTATTTTATCAGGGCTTCGCGGGATTTCAGAGGATGTCATCGAAAGTTCCAGCATCGACGGCGTAAAAGGGCTGAAGCTGCAGACTAAGATTATCCTGCCGATGATTTCACCGACACTTCTGTTTTTATGTGTGAAGGATCTGGCTTACGCCATGACTACGGCAAGCTTTACCTTAATTCTGACAAATGGCGGCCCCAACGGAGCGACCGAGACAATGATTTCCTATATTTATAAGAAAGCCATTACCGGGACCAATTATAACGCCGCCTTTGCCGCAACGACAGTCTGTTTCGCGTTATCAGCCGTCTTAATGGTGATCAGCATGGCGTTTGAGGGGAAGAAGGTGCACTATGAATAAGAAAAAAGCCTTTAAGAGCGCGGTTTACCAGATATTCTGCATTGTGCTGGGCCTTGTGGTGATTTCTCCGATTCTGTACTGCGTTCTAATATCATTTATGGAACCGGCGGAGATTCTGACAAAGGACTTACACCTTGTACCCAATTATCTCTACCTGGTCAATTATATCAAGGCCATAACGAAAACGGATATTTTCCGGTTTATGTTCAACTCCCTCGTTGTAGCGCTCGTTTCCAGTATCGTCCGGATGGTGACGGCAAGCTGCGCGGCGTACTCCTTCGCGTTTTTTGAATACCCGGGGAAGAAGCTGCTGTTTTATTTAACAATCGGAACGATGATTATACCGGCCGATGTTCTGATGGTCCAGAACTATTTTACGGTTGCGAAAATGAACCTGATCAATACCTATACGGGAATGATGGTGATTTTCTTCGTGTCGGCCATGAACATTTTCGTAATCCGCCAGTATTTCATGAGTTATTCCACCTCGTTAAAAGAGGCGGCCCACATGGATGGCTGCGGGAATTTCCGGTTTTTTGTTGAAATTCTGATTCCGACCACGACACCGGCTCTGACGACCGTATTTATTTCCTCCTTTGTAGGAACGTGTAATACGTATCTGTGGCCGTTGATTGTAACAAATGTCAATGAAATGCGGACGGCCCAGGTGGCGATTACGATGCTCAACAGCGAGGCGTCCAGCGATTACGGAGTGGTGATGGCTGCCTCGACCGTGATTCTTATGCCTTCGATTCTGGTATTTATTTTGTTCCAGAGAAAGATAGTGGGCGGCATGATGAGCGGCTCGGTGAAAGGTTAGGTTACATAAAATCAGTTCAGTTACTATAGTAAGAAACCATATAATTTCAGTTAAGGAGAGGATTAAAATGAAGAAAACAAGATGGATATGGGCGGCAGCATTATCTGCGGCAATGGCAGCAGCGATGACAGGCTGCGGCGGAATAAAGACGACAGAGGAGACCACTCAGGCGGCTGCAGACACGACAGCAGCCACGACGGCGGCCGGCGGTGAGACAACCGTGGCAGAAGAGAAAGAGACGACGAAAGCAGCCGATACAGAGGGAAAAACTGTAGTGACCTTCTGGCACAGCTTAAACGGCTCAGCCGGAGAGGCGCTTGAGGAAGTAATCGCCAACTACAATAATGGCCAGGGGAAAGAGAAGGGAATCGAGGTCAGCCTCGTTTACCAGGGGTATGAAGGCACAGACAAGGTGATTTTAGCTTACCAGACCGGTGACAAGGCAAATGCTCCTGACATCAATCAGGGACTTACCTCAACGATTCCAAGCATGATGGATTTAGACTGGACAGTAGAACTGACAGATATGATTGGGAAAGAGGCAAATACGGTAAAGAGCGATGATTTCTATGAAGCGATGCTCCGTTCCTGTTCCGTCGACGGAAAACTGATGGCGATTCCATTTGCCAATTCCAACTTGCTGCTTTATTATAATGAAGACGCATTAAAGGAGGCAGGATTTGACGCGCCTCCGGCTACCTGGGATGAACTGGCTGAATACACAGAGGCTTTAACGAAGAAGGGCGCCGATGGCACAGTAGAGCGCTATGGATTTGAGACACAGATCAAGCGGTATCAGCTTGACAACTACATTGTACAGCAGTCCACCGATTCCTTCGTCGGAGACAACGAGGGCGGCCGCGCCGGCGAGATGACAAAGCTGACAGCAGGCGAGGACGGAACCTTAAAGACCATTCTGGAAAAGGTGGACGCCGTAAATAAGACCGGCGGCTACAAATACGTGGAAGACAGCTTAAATGAAGAATTTGCCAACGGGCTGACAGCGATGTGTATGATGTCCTCCTCCCGTCTTGCAACGGTAGGCGGCCTGGTAGGCGATTCCTTCAACTGGAAAGTGGCTCCGATTCCGAAGGTCACAGAAGCAGACACCAGCGGCGCCGCAGTGGGCGGTTCCTGTCTGACTTTATTTAACTTAGGCGATGAAGCGCGTGTGAAGGCAGCGTGGGATGTTCTTCAGTACTGCAGTTCTCCGGAAGCCCAGTATATCCTGTCCACAAAGTCAGGTTATATCCCGGTTAATAAGGGAGTGGAATCCATGGATGAGATGAAGGCCTACTATGAGGCAAATCCTCAGTTTAAAGTGCCGTTAGACCAGATGAAAGCTTCTTCTCCGCTGGCTCAGGAACCGTTGGATCTTGTATACAATGATATCAACGGCGTTATGACCGATGCCATGGTTCAGTTCTGCGAGGGAAGCTTAAGTGTAGATGAGACGGTAGAGAAGATTGTAAACGAGTGTAATGCTCTGCTTGACGAGTACCACGAAGCAAACGACTGATGATGGAGAACCGGGCGATGAAAACGGTTAAACTTGTGGTCTGTGATATTGACGGGACGTTAATCCGCCGCGGAGAACCATTTCCGGAAGCGGTGGCAGAAGCAGTGAAAAAGCTTAAGAGGAAGGGGATTGCCTTTACCTTCGCGTCGGGCCGGCTTCCTTATATGATACAGCCTTATTTAGACCAGATGGGGCTGGATGTGCCATACTGCGCCTGCAACGGTACGCTTCTGATGTATGGAAAAAAGCGCCTGGAGAGCCACCCCATCGCGGTTGGATATCTGCGCCCCCTGATTGATGCCGCGTGTAAAATGGATATGACAGTTTTATACGCCATCAACGGGACCGAATACTGTGTCATGGAAAATGATACGGTGAGAAGAAAAAGGCAGGAGCGCGGCCATTACCATGCGATCCGTCCCATCGAGGACGATGAGTGGGAGACGCTTCTGGTGGATAAGGTTAATATTCTCGATGAAAAAGGCC
>CAUEKH010000102.1 GCA_959018155.1 uncultured Hungatella sp. | reverse complement strand
CCAGTGTCATTCCACATCATCACCGCCAGCCTGTCATCCTTTTTAAAGCCTTTTACTATGATGGCAGGATTTTCATTTTTGATATTTTCCTCATCTGTAAACGCTCCGTAACCAAGAATATCCCAGTATCTCCGCCTTAAGTCAGCGACCTTCTTCGCATATTCCCGCTCCTTCGGCCACTTATCATTCAGGATATCGTCGCAGTCGTCCTGATATCGGATCTCCATCTCAAACCGGAACCCGAAAACAGCCGCGTAATTCGCCATCCGGACAGATATAAAGGGTGCGCTGTTGCGGATCGTGATAATCGTCTCAGGAAACGTATAGCGGAATAATTCCGGATAGTTGAGTCCAGCGGACAGTCTCTCCCCGGCTGCTGCCGCTTTCCTGTCCCCCTCCCCGGACGGTTTGGAATTGATTCCATGGACACAGTCTAAATATGCGGAATAGATATCCGTGATATGTTCGCTGAAAAATGCGAACTCCTTTCCGTACGTTTTCGCACGGTTTCGGATTCTCGGCAATAACGCCCGACGGCCGCCGCTTAAGGACAGGGACGGCTTTCCATCCTCATGAGGATGGCTTTCATCGAAGCAGGGATAGGGATGCATCCCTCCTATCTGGTCGAACAGGACTCCGTCCGGTCCAAAGGAAGCCGCGAAATCAGTCTTTTCCTCCATCAGCTCCTGCCATTCCGGGCACGACGGACAGGAAATCGAAAACAGCTTGTTAGTATAGATATTTAAAAAGGAACTCTTATGTGATTTACAGTAGTATTCATAATAAGGAAGTCCGGTCCGGCTCTTCGATTCCAGCCTATGACCTCTTATTTTATAAAATTTCGTCGTCGGATCAATCAGATGCCCCTGCTGATACAGGGTGACATGGCCTCCGGCCTCCTGGACCTTTTTCATGTTCTCTTTTAACGCCTCAGTGCCGCCTAACGACTCACTAACCTCCAAATCCGGATACTGGTTGTCATGGCCGCTGTCATACCATCCAAACAGTCCCAGCGCGTCACAGCCGTGAGCCCTGGCCAGTTCATAAAGCTGAGGAATCTGGTCATACCGCCACATCTCATATCCGAACTGCTGTTTATTGATGACCAGGAAATACCCCTGCATCTCCTGGACCCATTTCGATTTTTCACACGGAATTCTCCATGTGGAGGCCCACTCCCTGTATTCCTGTGCGCCTTCTCTCCAGTTTCCCGAATAGAGCCGAAGGACGTAAGGCGGGCAGTTCCAGAGTTCTCCCGGCTTCACAAACGCCAGCTTGTCGTAGATCAAAGTAATTGCGCCCCTGTCTTCCCGGCTCCCCTGTACCCGCATCACGGATGAGTAATATTTTTCATCGTGGCCGGAAAGATAAAGCGTCTCTTCTCCCTCGGTTAAGGCCAGCCACTGCATACTTCCATTATGGCCCGGGAACTTGGTGAAAATACTGTTGGGATAAATCTCCCTCGTAAAACTCAGATCTGATAAGTATTCTCCGACATCAGGATAACACATACCGGACTGGACCGGCCACAACAGAGCCGGTTTTCCCTTTTTCAGTTTTTTGATTACCCCAATCCTCGGATACTCAAAATCGACCACCTCACAGTCCTCCGTCCGGTTATCAATGGAGGCATCAAAACGAACCTTGCCTCCCTCGAACGAAAGCACCATTTCAAGCCCAATATCAATCTCTTCCTTTAAATGTGCGACATAAAGGGACGGATAAGAGATCGTAATTCTGTCCTCCGCCGCTGTAATCACCGGATTCTGGTCATGACCCCAGGCCGGGTTTTCCCAGCATTCTCCCTTTTTCACATTCATCATAAAGAAGTCTTCGGCAGGCCTTTCAATAATATTTCCCGTATCGCCGCTGCTGTTTTCCAGCCAGGCCAGCCTGCCTTTTTCATCCACTCTGATTACCATACTTTTATTACTTATCTGAATCATACCTTCTCCTCCTACAGGCATTTTTCCATCATGCCGCCTTCCAAAACTGGAGGCTTCTTTCCCTCTGCAAAATCATACAAGTGGCAGTTCGTATTCCTCAAATGCTCCACAACAGGCGCAAACTCCTGATTGCAGACATCAATGAGACCGTGTTCCATACATTCCCCGTCAAATCTCCCCAGCAGGGGCTGATCATTCATTTCAAAATAGTGCGCTCCGACGCAGTTGGGATGACTTACCGCCCGCTGAAGATAGTATTCCAGGGCTTTTCCCCTCTCTTCCTGGTTCGGTGCAGCTAAAAGGCCGTGAGATAAATTTCCTTTGTCGCCGCCTCCGATGTGCCACTCCCCGATTATCATGGGCACATCTGATTTTTCCCTGCATCGTTCCAGAACAGACTCCGGTTCAGTCCGGTAGCAGTTAAACGAAAAGATATCGTGAACCCCGCAGCCACCCATCACCTTTTCATCGGCTGTGGAGTATCTCATCCCCAAATCGAGATGGCAGGAATCCACCTTCTTCAGTTCCTCCGCCACCACCCGCTCATACTGTTCAATCAGAACATCATGAAGTCTCTCAAAATCCTCTGCCGCCTGTTTGGAACACCGATTCCTGCTGGCAGCAGGCTGGTACAAATCATCAAAATCGAGAAATCCCGTATTCCAGGCGCGGTTCAGCGCTTCCACCGAACCATACTGCTCCCTCAGCATCGCTGTTATCGCCTTTTTGCTCTCTAAAAGAGCCGGATGGGCAAATACCCGCTCCGCCAGATTCACCTCCTGGAACCTCCACTCCGGCTCATTATTAATAAAATAGCCAATCAGATACGGATTTCCTTTAAATGGAGATAATTGTTCTGTCGCAAACCGTTTTGCCGCCTGCCTGTATTCGTCGGAATATACATCGGGGAAGTCACGGAATATCTTTTCTTCCGTCTGAGGAAATTCCTTCAGGGTCCACACAAATGGAATCCTGGCTTTTTCCAGATACTCCATCACGCGTTCATCGTAATAATTGTTGACCCCTACCCCGATTGTATTAAATCCCCACCGTCGAAGCCGCGCCGTATTGATGGTATGCCACGCCTCCCACCAGCCGTCCGGGCCAAAGGCCCGTATCATATTGGCTCTGGCAAAGTTAAACATCTTCCTGTTTACCCCTGATTCTTTTCCGTTGCGCTTTACGTATTCCGCAATCTCACCGGCATTCGTCCAGGCCTCCCGGTAAGCCGTATCTTCCTCTGACGGCAGCCAGGAAAACAGTTTCTCCAGACCATCCACAAAACCAAATACCCCCATACGGGATCCGTAACACACCCCGTTGGAAATAAAGCCATACCCATCCGGATCCACCAGCCACCACCTTTTATCCGTCTTTGTCAGGTGGAAATAACCGGTCTTATCAAAGACAACCTTCTTCGTACCGCCAAAACGACTCCAGCCCTCCGGATAGCTGTTATCCTCCTTCGCCCTGTTATATTCGGCCTTCAAGAAGGAAACCAGTTCTTCTTCTGAATGGATCTTCGTATCCCACTCCTTCTGAATCCACTGGCCAAAGCAGTCTGCCATCGGTTCCCCTTCCACCACGATTTCCGGTGCCGTCTCCGTCAGATAACACCCACGAATCTGTACTTTATGAAACTGATGGCTGTAACCGGGATGAATCACCATTCTTACAGCCTTCATCTCGTCAACAGAGGCTGGCAGTCCCTTACAGTGGCCTTTCAGCATACCCGGCAGCGTTTTCATGAAGTACCGTTCAGATTTCAGTTCATTAAAATCCACCAGTACAGTGACCTCTCTCCCGGGAATCATCTGGTAACTCAGGATATTATCCGGTTCAGAGCCTGCTTCCGATTTATAAAAGCAGAGTTCCACGCTGGCCATCGCGTCCATGTCAATGCAGAGATTTAACACAAGATATGATTGTGACGCCCACCGGCCCGGATTATCTTCATCTGATAAGGCAATCTCCACAAAACCGTATCCGTCCGGAACTACCGACAGCCCGCCATCTTCCAGCCTCCCCTGACCGCGTATCACCGCGGCCAAAGGGAGATTTATCTGCTGATTCCCCATAATTATCAACCTTTCTGCTGATTCTGTTCCTTCCACTGCTCCGTTGCTTCTGCCTCCCAGTCGCTGCCTCCTACATTTTCCCATTCTTCTATATAGCTGTCATAGATGGTCTGCAAATCTTCCTTTGTAGAAAGGAGTTCCGCAATCATCTCATTAATCACCTGATCCATATCCGCGCCGCAGTCAATCCTTACCTGAGAGGGGCTGGTTATATACGCCCAGTCGATTCCCTGATCCCATGCCTGTTTGACGCCTTCCCTCGTCTGTTCATTCAAAGTCCGATACTGGGCATTATCAGAAGGTTTGAATAAAAGCCAGTAGCAGAATCCTCCGGCTGCTCTGTGCGTCGCATTATCCTTATACTGATCCAGATATTCAAACTGTCCCTTCTCCTTGTCGATCCAGCGGTACATCACATCTTCAACACCCAGGAACAGTAAGTCGCTGCCCTCCGGGCTCATACAGAAATCAGCGATTCTGGCAGCCCCCTCCAGATTTTTACAGTTGGCGGAAAATACCCAGCCAGAAGTCAAATCCGGGTAGACGGCCGGTACGCCAGACTGGCCATCCGGTCCCTTAACAATCGGAAAATCAAAGGTCGGAACAGGATCTTCCGTATATCTTACAGGCATCCAGTTATTTGTAGGCCCTACACACTCAAATTCCATACAGCCGGCAACCCCGGTCCACAGTTTTCCAAACATATCCATCTGAGGGATTGTCACGTAATCAGGTTCTGTCACACCATCATCGATCAGCGATTTTATGTAAGAAATGGCTTCCAGGAATTTCGGGTGTTTTACCCATGAAGTAACCGTCCCGTCTTCCAGTTCAATCGTCTTTCCCTTCGGAATCCCGTAAGCGCCGAAAATGTTCTGGAATGCTCTTCCGCTGTTCTGGGTAAGATTGTCCAGATTAAATGTGTATCCGTACGTATCTTTCTGCCCATCGCCGTCCGGGTCATCGTAGGTAAACGCGTGCATGACTTCACGGAAACTCTCCAGATCATCCGGCATCTCCAGTCCCAGATTATTCAGCCAGTCTGTTCTGATATTGATGTTGTCTCCCCACTCCCTAGCCGGAGACGGAACGAGGTAGATTCCATCCTGATTGACAGAGACATCGTAAATCATATCTTTCGTATCTACCATCACATTGGGTGCCTTCTCGGTTAAAAGTTCCTCTACATTAGCCAGAAGACCATTCTTTTTATAATCCGCCGCATCGGCAAGGCTGCTGCAGTAGAAGATATCCGGAACTGTACCGGATGCAATCATCGTTCCGAGTTTAGTCTTGTAATCATTAAACGGCAGATAGATAATACTAATCTTCGTATTCGTCTGTTTTTCCAGTTCCTGCAATACGATGTTATCCGCATCTGGAGTATTATCTCCAAACAGCATAATGGTAATCTCTTCGTCATTGTCAGACGTCCAGGCCGGGGCCGCTTTCGTATCAGACTCCGTTACCGTCTCTTTCGTATCAGCCGCAGCTGCTTTCGTTCCCGCTGTGCCCCCACTTTCTCCGGCGCCTCCCCCAGTGTTGCAGCCGGCCAGGGACAGTGCCAGTAATGACGCCATCACGCCGCTGAGTAATCTCCTTCCCATTTTCCTCTTCATAACCTTCCCTCACATTCTTTTATTATTTTCCGGCCGCCTATCCCTTTACGGATCCGACCATAACACCCTTGGTAAAATACTTCTGTAAAAACAGATAAACAAACAGAATCGGAATGATGGACACGGCAATCACCGTCATCTTCATACTCTCCTCCGTGACCGCGGCAGCCGCGCTCAAATCTCCGGCGGAACTCAGCGCTCCCTTCGCACCGGTAGATGAAATCAACTGCCTTAAATAGACCTGTAACAGCTGCAGCTTCTGGTTATTGACATACAGTACCCCATCCATATAAGAATTCCAGTTTGCCACGCCGTAAAACATCGTCATAGTAGCCAGCGACGGCTTTGACAGCGGCAGAATAATCCTTGTCAGTATCTGAAAATGGTTCGCGCCGTCCAGCATGGCCGATTCCGGCAGGGAATCAGGGATTGTCTGAAAGAAATTCCTCATGATAAACATGTTATAGGGACTCATGGCGGCCGGGAACACATAGACCCAGAACGTATCGAGCATATGTAAATCTTTCAGCAGCAGATAGGTAGGAATAATTCCCCCGTTAAACAGCATGGTAAAGAATATAAACATCTGAAAAAAGCGCCGTCCCCTGAAATAAGGAAGTGACAATGGATAGGCGGTAAGTACAGTCAGAAAAAGACTAATCAGGGTACCGACTACTGTTTTCGCTGTTGTATTTCCAAAAGCCACAAAAATCTGCGACGTTTTAAAAAGAAGCTGATACGTCAGAAATGTAACCTTTCTCGGATAAAAGAACAGGCCACCGCTCATTGCCGCCCTTGAATCTGAAATCGAATACATGAAAACGTGCCAGAAGGGATACAACGTTATAATTACCATAAGAAAAAGGATGATATGGATAATCAGTCCGCTGACCCTCTCTCCGGAGGTCCGTTTTTTTGATTTAACCTGTGCCATACCCTTCCTCCTTTACATGATCCCGCTGTCCGGGTCTACTTTGGCTGCAATATGATTGGTTATCAGTACGAGCGCCAGTCCCACCAGAGACTGGAACAAACCGGCTGCCGTTGCCAGCGAAAACTTTCTCTGTTCCAGGCCGATTCGGAAAACGTAAGTGTCAATAATGTCCGCAACCGAGATAACGGCATCATTCGACATGGCGTAAATCTGATCAAAGCCTGCATACATCACTTCACCGACGCGGAAAATAAGCAGCGTAATGATCGTCGTCCTGATTCCAGTCAGGGTTATATGCCACATCTGCCTCCATCTTCCGGCGCCGTCGATCGCCGCAGCCTCATAAAGCTGCTGGTCAATTCCCGTGATAGCCGCCAGATAGACAATGGTACCCATGCCTGCACTCTTCCAGATATGGGATCCGACAATCACTGCCCGGAAAGTATCTTTCGAGGACAGAATATCCGGTATCTTCCCCTGAAATCCAAACGCCTGAAACAACTGTCTGACAGCCCCTGTGCTGGGAGAAAAGATTGCATACAGCAGTCCATAAACCACCACCCATGAAATAAAATTGGGGAGTATCACCGATGTCTGAACCAGCTTTTTAAAGCCACGCCGGTTAATGCTGTCAATCATGAGAGCCATGATAATCGGGGCCGGAAAACCGAAAATCAATTTTGCAAAGCTGATGATTACATTGTTGACCAGCGCTCTGCGGAACGCCCTGGTGGAAAACAGCTTCACAAAGTTTTCGAACCCCACCCAGGGTGCTTTTGAGATATCGACAATTCCGTTGTAGTCTTTGAATGCAATTGTAATTCCGTACATAGGTACATACTTGAACAGTATGATGTACAGCAATCCGGGAAGTATCATCACATACAACAGCCAGTTGCGCTTAAAATACGTTCCCCGAATTCTGTTTCCGGCACTTTTCACACGCTCCATCCTTCCACATCCTTTTCTTTTATTCTCCTGTTACTGATAGTTACATTATAGTGGTTCCCATTTTAAAAGTCAATATTGTTTTATCATTTTTGTATTTATTTTTTGATATTTATTTTCATCACTTCGTTTTGCATATTCCACAACTATCGGTAGTATATTTCGTATATTTCCGTTATTTTCTTCATTTTTGCCTGCATTATATAAGAAATGATTCGATTTTTTATTCGTTTCGTTTTTGAAAGTTTTTATCATATTTGATATTTATTTTTGATTTTCCTGTTGCAATTACATTCAAAATCAGGTAGAATATAACCAACAGATATCAGGTTAATAAAAAAAGGAAAAGAGGTATAATCATGAGTTTTATGTTCAATCCGTATCCATACGACGACCCCAAGGCCGTCAACCGAATTGCCACGGATTCCGGCTTTCGTTCCCAAATCACCCGGACAACGGTGGA
>CAUEKH010000101.1 GCA_959018155.1 uncultured Hungatella sp. | reverse complement strand
TATCAACGGTGCGGTTCTGCTGAAGAGAAAGTCGGACATTACGTTCTAATGGAGTATCTATGATAAAAAATACAACGAAACGGCAGAAGCTGGGCTGGATGATTTTTATTGTTTACCTGGCCCTTCTGGCATATTTTCTCTTCTTTTCCGAAGATTTTGGCAGGGGAAGCCATTTGCAGGAGGAGTATGCCTATAATCTGGAACCATTCAAGGAAATCCGGCGTTTCATCGTCTACCGCCATGTGGTCGGGATGAAATCATTTTTTCTTAATATCATCGGAAATATGGCTGGATTCATGCCGTTCGGATTTTTCCTTCCTGTCATCAGCCGCAGAAGCCGCCATATATATAATACTGTGCTGCTCAGCTTCCTGTTCAGTCTCAGTATTGAGACGGTTCAGCTGGTGTTCAAGGTCGGCAGCTTCGATGTAGACGATATGATATTGAATACGCTGGGCGGCCTTTTTGGCTTCCTGTTATATAAAATTGTACAGACAATCAGGATAAGGAGGAGACGGCGTGCAGCAGAAAAAGGTGTCTTACATTAGAAAACCGTTTGCGAAGAGAAGCTTCCTGTGCATCGGCCTTGCGGCCGGAGCTTTGATTCTGGCTGCATTTGGCATCGGAAGCGCTGTCATGACAAATGGCCAGGCGGAACTCAATGTGGCGGCAGTCTGTATCAGCAGCCTGCTGGTCGCACTCGTTTCTCTTGTCTACGGTGCCCTTTCCTTCTTTGAAAGGGAAAAGAAATACATACTGTCACAGATTGGGATGGCCGTCAGCGGCCTTCTCGTCGTTATATGGGCAGTTTTGATTATGATTGGATTGAGAGGGTAGAACATGGATTATCGTGTGTTATTGAAAGAAGAAAATGACAGCGTGAGGGAGCGTTTTGAACTTTCCATGGAACGGATCCGGTCCATGGAGACGGAAGAGAGTGTGGCAGAGCCGTACCGCGGTTATTTTCAGAGCGTGGCGCATTTTATAGGGCTGATCGGGGAGTATTACGGCCTCCTGGATTCCGGGAAAATGGCTGATGCGCCGATGGAAGTCTTAAAAGAGTGGAATGAGAGGCTGTATCACGATATTTTACCGGGAAATTATGAGGAAAGCTACGCCAACCCGTCTTACGCGGTGGAGACACTGGGCGAGGGGTATGGCCAGCTTCTGGCGTTTCTCTACAAAGAAATCCGCGGCGATATCGTATTTATCCATGAGCACCGGCTCACCGATGTCACCATATTGAATGAAACGCTGATTGAGATTTATAACATGTTTGAGGAAGGGCTGCCGGAGACGGTGGCCGTGAAGGATGTGCTCTACTGGTTTGTCAGTGATTACAGCGACTATACGGTGGCTTACCGCGTCCGGGAAGGGATCGATCCGTCGCTTTCATTTGCGAAGGACATCATTCTGGACAGCGATTTAAGCGACTTAAGATATCTTTACCGGTTCGGGGAATATATCTCTGAGTCAGAACTGAAGATTGCCGGATTTTTAAATACTCTGCCGGAGGAGACGGTGCGCCTGATGGCGGATACGTATACGGAGGGGTACCGGAAGGGCTTCGAGATTACGGGGCGCGATCTGTCGAAGAAGGCTACGGTGCAGATCCGGTATGAGCTGGGATTTGAGCGCATGGTCAAGTATGCCATTGAGAACTTCAAGGCCATGGGGCTTGATGTGGTTCTCTGCAGGGCGGCGGTCTGGTCTGTCAATTCTGCGGCGGGACGGAAGGTGGGCTACCACAGCAGTTCCCCGAATAAGCAGTACGATTACGATCACCGCTACGACGACGCCATCTATTTAAATAAGGCGTTTAAGGACAGGAAGACGGCTGTGCTCAAGGTGGCTTATGAGCAGTATAAGAAGCTGGCGGCGGACTACGCCGGACCGGCGGTTATCGAGACGTTCGGCCAGGAAGGGTTCTGCCCGGTGAATAAGCCGGAGGCCGGCCATCTCAGTGAGAAGCAGGAAAAACTCAGCGCCGAGGCGGCCAATGAGAATTCCAGGATTGTCAATGAGTATATTCCGGGAGATGAAACAAGCTTTACGCTTATCGCATTTCCTGTGCCGGAGATTGGCGATGATTTCGAGAAGGTGTTTGAGGAGACAATCCGCATCAACACTCTCGACTATGAGAAGTATAAGGAGATCCAGCAGACGATCATCGACGCCCTTGATGAGGCGGAATCTGTGGTGATTACCGGAAAAGAAGGAAACAGGACGAATCTGCGGGTGAGTCTTCATGAACTGAAGGATAAGGCGAAGGAGACGAACTTTGAGAACTGCGTGGCGGATGTGAATATTCCGCTGGGAGAGGTTTTCACCTCACCGAAGCTTTCCGGAACAGACGGGACGCTGTTTGTGGGGACGGTGTATATCGGAGATTTCCAGTTTAAGAATCTGTTGATAGAGTTTAAAAATGGAATGATTGTGGACTACGGCTGTGATAATTTCGACAATCCGGAAGAGGGGAAAGCGCTGGTGAAGCAGATGATTTTAAAGAATCATGAGACGCTTCCCATGGGCGAATTTGCCATCGGAACGAACACAACGGCTTACGCCATGGCCATGAAATACAAGATTCTCGATAAACTGCCGATTCTGATTGTGGAAAAAATGGGACCTCATTTTGCCGTGGGCGATACGTGCTACAGCTGGGCTGAGGACTGCGCCATGTACAATCCCAATGGAAAAGAGGTTATCGCCAGGGATAACGAGGTATCGATTCTTCGGAAAGAAGATGTGTCGAAGGCGTATTTCAGCTGCCACACCGATATCACGATTCCTTATGCAGAACTGGATAGAATCGACGCGGTGAGAGCGGACGGAAGTAAGATTGCGATTATCGCCGATGGAAGGTTTGTGCTGGAAGGCGTGGAGGAACTGAACAAGGCGCTGGAATGAGAAGCGGAAGGCCGGGTATACGACAGTTTGGATTCCAAATTGCAGGATACCCGGCCCTGTTTTTTCTGGTTTACTGGCAGGGAAGGCCGCGCACCGTATGCAGATGCACACAGCCTTCCTTCTTGCAATGAATGACGCAGAAAATCTGCCGCTTTTTACATCGCCTTCTGCAGAATCGTCCGGAATATCATCAGCAGCACTGCAAATACCGCCAACACCACCAGCAGAGTCTTCAGAACAGTCATGCTGATAAATCCGCTTACCAGGATTCCAAGATAGAGCAGAATCATCGTGGCGTAACCGGTATAAGCCCAGCAGCGGAGTCCGATCATGCGGTTGCGCTCATCATTCTCGTAGATGCTCTGTTTATTTTTCAGTTCCGGATTTTTTAAGTACATGAAGTTTTTGATTGCTGTGATAAGGCCGGCGCCGATCAGGCCGCAGCCGGTTCCCATATAGAAGCCGGGAACGAAATCGCTCTGGCCTGGCTCAAGATACAGCACAGGGATTCTGTCCGCCATCAGAAAAAGTATGACGCCCGCTGCGCCGAGGATGGCTAACAGGATTCCGGTTATGATTCTCGTCTTACACCGTTTCTCAAAGTCAATTGGATTCTCAATAAATAAATTGTTAATCAACATGGTTATTCCTCCTCTTCAAATAAAAAAATGTCTTCAATGGTTAAGTGAAAATACTTTGCAATCTTGTGGGCCAGTTGAAGTGACGCGTTGTATTTGCCATTTTCAAGTGAGATAATGGTCTGTCTCGTCACTCCCAAGGCCTCTGCCAGTTCTTCCTGGGTCGTCTTTGACTGCTTTCGCAGTTCCTGAATTCTTGTCTTCATATCACACCACACTTTCTTTGTAAGTCTGAGAGCCATGAAACGTAATGTAATGTTCCCTTTACATTTGTAGTATAGCACGCTTTACATATTTTGTAAAGTGTATTTTACAAATTTTGTAAAGTTGATTTTACATTCTAATTATTTCAAAAAAGCATTGACTCCGCATAAAAAAGCTAGTATTATAATTAATAAGTAGTGCCTGATTAATAAGCTGTATTTATTAATTGGACTTATAAAAAGCATAACCATTAATAATGAATCTAACAACTATTAGAAAAAGGAGAATTGACTATGGCAAAAGTTGCGATTGTTATGGGAAGTGACTCAGATATGCCTGTTATGGCACAGGCAGCGGATGTACTGGAAAAACTGGGGGTTGATTTTGAGATTACTGTAATCTCTGCGCACAGGGAGCCGGATATCTTCTTTGAATATGCGAAGACTGCGGAAGCGAGAGGGGTAAAGGTTATTATCGCGGGCGCAGGTAAAGCGGCTCATTTACCAGGCATGTGTGCAGCCTTATTCCCAATGCCGGTCATTGGTATCCCGATGAAGACCTCTGATCTTGGCGGCGTGGATTCTCTCTATTCCATCGTGCAGATGCCATCCGGAATTCCGGTTGCCACAGTTGCTATCAACGGCGGAACGAATGCCGGTATCCTGGCTGCAAAGATTCTTTCCACATCGGATGAAGCGCTCTTAGGGAGGCTGAAAGAGTACTCTGAGAACTTAAAGAACGACGTGGTGAAGAAAGCAGAGAAGTTAGACGAGATTGGCTATAAAGAGTATCTGTCACAGATGAAGAAATAATAAAATACAGAAATAAAAAGAAATAGAACAAACGCGAAAGCGGAGGAGAAAACAATGGATTATAAGAATGCCGGTGTTGATATTGAGGCTGGATACAAGTCTGTAGAATTGATGAAGAAGCATGTACAGGGAACCATGAGACCTGAGGTTTTAGGCGGAATCGGCGGATTTTCCGGTGCATTTTCCATGGCAGCATTCAAGGATATGGAGAAGCCAACCCTTGTTTCCGGTACGGACGGTGTTGGAACGAAGTTAAAGCTTGCTTTTATTATGGATAAACACGATACAGTGGGAATCGACTGTGTGGCCATGTGTGTCAATGATATCGCGTGCGCAGGCGGAGAGCCGCTGTTTTTCCTGGATTACATTGCCTGTGGCAAAAACTATCCGGAGAAAATCGCTGATATTGTAGGCGGTGTCGCAGAGGGCTGCAAGCAGGCGGGCGCAGCTTTAATCGGCGGCGAGACGGCTGAGATGCCGGGCTTTTATCCGGAGGATGAGTACGATCTGGCCGGATTTGCGGTCGGTGTTGTAGATGAGAAGAACCTGATTACAGGAAAAGATTTAAAACCGGGAGATGTGCTGATTGGCATGGCGTCCTCCGGAGTTCACTCCAATGGATTTTCCCTGGTGCGCAAGGTATTTGAGATGACGAAGGAGAGCCTTGATACGTATTATGAGGAACTGGGAAAGACTCTCGGCGAGGCTCTGATTGCGCCGACAAAGATCTATGTGAAGGCATTAAAGAGCGTGAAGGAGAGCGGCGTTACCATCAAGGCGTGCAGCCATGTAACCGGCGGCGGATTCTATGAAAATATTCCGCGTATGCTTCCGGATGGCGTCCGCGCTGTTATTAAGAAGGACAGCTATGAGGTTCCGGCCATCTTTAAGATGCTGGCAAAGAAGGGCGAGATCGCAGAAGAGATGATGTACAATACATATAATATGGGAATCGGCATGGTGCTGGGTGTGGATCCGGCCGATGTTGAGACAGCTATGGCGGCGATCAAAGCAGCCGGCGAGACTCCTTACGTGATTGGAACCGTGGAAGCGGGAGAAAAGGGAGTGACCTTATGTTAAGGGTTGGTGTGCTCGTCTCCGGAGGAGGAACCAATTTACAGGCGATCCTTGACGCGATTGATAATAAAACCATAACGAATGCTCAGGTGGCGGTCGTCATCAGCAACAACAGGAATGCCTATGCGCTGGAGCGCGCCAGAAACCATGGGATTGAGGCGGTTTGCATTTCCCCGAAGGAGTTCGAGGACAGGGAGGCATTTAACCGGGCATTTGTAGCGAAGGTGGACGAATACCGGCTTGATCTGATTGTGCTGGCGGGATTTCTGGTGAAGATTCCGGAGGCGATGATTGAGAAATACCGGAACCGGATTATCAATATCCATCCGTCGTTAATTCCATCGTTCTGCGGCGTCGGGTACTATGGTTTAAAGGTCCACGAGGCGGCGCTGAAGCGCGGTGTGAAGATTACCGGCGCTACGGTTCATTATGTGGATGAGGGAACTGATACGGGCCCGATTATCTTACAGAAGGCCGTGGAGGTGAAAGAAGGCGATACGCCGGAGGTGTTGCAGCGGCGTGTGATGGAAGAGGCGGAGTGGGTGATTCTGCCGAAGGCCATCCATATGATTGCCAACGGATGCGCGGGAGAAAGCGTTTCGGAAGGCGGAAAATAACTGATAAGATTTGTAATTCCCCACCGGGCGGGTCACAGAAGTGGCCTGGCCCGTTGGGGTGTTTTGGATGTATGTGGCAGACGGAAATGTGGTTGTACTGTGACATGGGAGTAAGACAGGAAATGCAGTAAAAATGTAAATAGCAGCAGGAGGCAGAAGCAATGAAAGTATTGATAGTAGGAAGCGGTGGAAGAGAGCACGCAATCGCATGGAAGGTGGCGCAGAGCCCGAAAGTGGACAAGATTTACTGTGCGCCGGGAAATGCCGGGATCGCGGAGTTTGCTGAGTGCGTGCCGATTGGCGCAATGGAATTTGAGAAAATGGCATCCTTTGCGAAGGAAAATGAGGTGGATCTGACCGTTATCGGTATGGATGACCCGCTTGTGGGCGGCATTGTGGATGTATTTGAGAAGGAAGGGCTGCGGGTATTTGGACCGAGGAAGAACGCGGCGATTCTGGAAGGGTCGAAGGCATTTTCCAAGGATTTGATGAAGAAGTACGGGATTCCCACAGCCGGTTACGAGACATTTGACACCCCGGAGGCGGCGCTTACTTACCTTCAGACGGCCGAAATGCCGATTGTGCTGAAGGCTGACGGTCTGGCTCTCGGCAAAGGCGTGTTAATCTGCAATACGAGGGAAGAGGCCGAGGCGGGCGTTAAGACGCTGATGTTGGATAAGCAGTTCGGATCCGCAGGCGACAGGATTGTGGTGGAAGAGTTCATGACCGGCCGCGAGGTGTCGGTGCTCTCTTTTGTCGACGGCGATACGATTCAGATTATGACCTCCGCCCAGGATCACAAGCGGGCCAAGGATGGCGATCAGGGCCTGAATACCGGCGGTATGGGAACATTTTCCCCGAGTCCGTTCTATACGGAAGAGGTGGATGCGTTCTGCAAAGAGCATATCTATCAGGCTACGGTCGATGCCATGAAAGCTGAGGGCAGGACATTTAAGGGGATTATCTTCTTCGGACTGATGCTAACGGAGAAGGGGCCGAAGGTCCTGGAATATAACGCAAGATTTGGCGACCCGGAGACACAGGTGGTGCTTCCGAGGATGAAGAATGATATCGTGGATGTGTTCGAGGCATGTATTGACGGAACCCTCGATCAGATTGATCTGCAGTTTGAGGATAACGCGGCGGTCTGCGTCGTGCTGGCTTCTGACGGATATCCGGAGCATTACGAGAAGGGATATAAAATCAGCGGTCTGGAACGGTTTAAAGAGTGTGATGGATATTATGTGTTCCACGCCGGAACAAAGTTCGATGAAGACGGGAATATCGTGACCAACGGCGGCCGCGTGCTGGGCGTGACGGCGAAGGGAGAGAACTTGAAAAAGGCCCGGGAGAACGCATATAAGGCGACGGAATGGGTTGAGTTTGGGAATAAGTATATGAGGCATGATATTGGGAAGGCGATTGATGAGGCGGCGGAATAATATCAGGTGGTTGTTTCTAAATTGAAAAAGGAGCTGGAGACCGGGAGTAAGGTTTCCGGTTCCTTTTTGTATGTTGTGTTGCGATGAGGGAGGGGTGGCTTAAAGCTGCAAGTCTGGCTTTGCATTGGTCTTCAAGTCGCGTGCAATGAAGGTAATATGTGCGCTTTTTTAATGCAGCGACTTGAAGCATAGCAATACATCTGGCAATGTCAGATGTATTGTGTTATACTGGGTTTGCGGCTAATTTTAGTACCATAAAAGTGTAGTTGTTAGAGAGTAATTAACTCTGACATCTGCA
>CAUEKH010000100.1 GCA_959018155.1 uncultured Hungatella sp. | reverse complement strand
CATTTTATGGTAGTCCCACACCACCAGTTCATCCCGCTCGTCACCGGTCAGATCCATCTCCTGACAGCACATCACCGGATGGCCGTCGTCGGGAAATTCCACGGCGCGGATTCCATTGCCGTTCATCAGGCCGCCCTTTTCCGGATCGGCGTTGGTCAGAATCAGTTCGCTGCCATTTCCATCCCAGTTGATCGGCGCCAGGATATTGCCGTTCATGCCATTTTCCATCTCCCACAGTTCATTTCCATCGCTGTCATAGAGGTAAATCACACCCTGATGGCCCCAGAAATTGCTCACGGCCAGCTCAAAGCCTTCCCGCTCCGGACAGTAATTTGCCACGGATACCCGCTGCGCATGGCCGATTTTGTCCTTTGCGATCACATTTCCGTGGAAATCACCGATGAAGAAGCCCTGGGTGCCCGATACACAGGCAAAATAACCCTTCTCGTCGCCGGCACGGAATTTACCGGCCACAATCTCATCTGTATGGTCGTCCTCAAATGGGTACGTCCACATCTCATTTCCACAGCTGTCCAGCATCGTGTAGCCCACCAGGACTTCATCTCTCCCGTCTCCATTGATATCCACCGGCATCGGGCAGTGACCGGTGTTCTTTCTGCTCTTATATTTCCACAGGACATTCAGTTCCTTATCCAGCGCATAGACGCGGCAGTAGCGGTCTTTTATCAAAATATCCGACGGCCTCTCATTTCCAGAGAAATTGCAGATGCGGATTCCATCGGGATTGATGCGGTCGAAGGCGTAGATGTTATAGGGGATGCTGATGATTTCACTGTCGTCATCGTCGGAGTACGGCGTTTTCACGGCTTTTCTCACATTTCCCGTCTTTCCGTCGAGAATCTGGATTTCAAAATCGCGGCCGACAATCACCTCGTCGCAGCCATCCCCGTCGATGTCGTAGACCTGAAATGGCATATCCGCGGAAACCTTCCCCAGAACCGATGCGTTTTCCGACGGTTCTCCCAGCTGCCAGAGGATTTCACCGTCCAGGTTAATGGCAGTCAGGCAGCTGATCAGGCCGTAGGCATCCCGGCTGACCCGTTTCTGCATCTGCGCCAGAACGATGTACCACTCCTCAGTACCGGTCAGATGGCCAAAGCGGATCTGCCTGCTGGTTCCAAAATTTTTCAGATCAATCTGCTTCCACAGCTTCATCTTCGGATGGCGGGCCATTTCCCGGCGCTCCCGCTCTTTCTTTTCTTTTACCGCGGCCTCGATGGCCTCCGCTGTCCGCTCCGACACAGAGACTGTAAAATCAGAAAATCTGGTGGGACAGTCGGCGGTGATTCCGGCCTTTCCTCCGCGCTCTGCAAGAGGCGAGACAGCGGTAAGCAGCATTTCTCCGTTTACAAAGCACTCCACACATTTTCCCTCGCAGCGGACTGTCAGAGTATACGTATCGTCACAGTTATGTACACAGGCACGCTCCGCCAGAATTTCCACCTCTTCTTTATGGCGGTATGACAGGACAGCCCGGTCCTTTCCTTCCAGAGAAAATACAAAGGTATCAATGGAGTTATTGAGGCAGAAGACGATTCCCGCCATCCCCTTCGTGGACAGTCTCCTTACCGCCACGGAAACCTCATAATCCCGCCACTCCCCAAGTCCCGTCTCCAGGGTCGGGAACATGCGGTGGGGACGGTTCTTCTCTATCCTCATGGACTCCATATAATGTTTCCCGTTCTGCTCCGTGATCAGCCACGTCGGCCCCGTCCCGTTGTAGGTGTAATTACACACCTGATCCAGCCAGTTTCCCCTGTATCCCTCCTCCACTACGTAGTGGTACTCGCCCGTCGCCGAGTGGTCCACATCATAGGGGAATTCACCGATGGGAAAATCGGAAAAATCTTCCCGGCTGATGATTACTCTGCCCGCTTCTGTCCTGCTCATTTTTATTTCTGCTCCTTTCCATTGGTTCCTTTTATCATATTCTATACTGCACACGTCCTTGCGTATATCGTGCCCGCTCTCCTGTTTCCCCGCTCTCCTACTCAGCCTTTTCCCCGCTCTTCTGCCTGTATTCAATGGGAGTCATACCTGTACTCTCCTTAAAGATTCTGGAAAAATGCTGGACGCTCTTATATCCCAGTTTTTCCGCAATCTCATACGTCTTCATGCTGGTGGCAGTCAGCAAATCCTCCGCCCGCTCCATCTTAGGCCGCTTGTCGTACTCCATAAATGTCTCATGGGTCTTCTCTTTAAAATACCGGCTCAAATACGTGGGGTTCATCTGCATATATTCCGCCACATCCATCAGGGTATAATCAGAATCCACATGGCTCTGCATGTATTTTTTAATCCGTTCGATGGCCGACAGCTGGTCCCGCTCCCTCTGTTCTCGCTCCGCCTGCCCCCGGTTCGCCTGGCCCCGTTCCCCCTGGCCCCTGCCCGGCTGTCCCTGTTCCCACTGACTCATTTCCGCCCGGCTCTGCTCAATCCGTGTCTTCGCCAGTTCCACCTTCTCAATGACCTCATTTTTCAGCACCGGTTTGGTAATATACCCCATAACTCCCAGTTCCAGCGCCTTCTTGGCATAGTGAAAATCTTCATAGGCAGTAAAAATAATAAACTGGCAGTCAGGAATCAGTGGTTTCAGCCTTTCTATGGCCGTGAGGCCGTCAAGCTGCGGCATCCGGATATCCACCAGGGCGATATCCGGCTGTGTCTCGATCGCCTTCTCATAAAATTCCTGTCCGTTTTCCGCGGTTGCCGCCACCTCAATACCGAGGCGTTCCCAGTTGATTGTATTTTTAATCCCGTTTAAAACCACTCTCTCATCATCCGCTATGATTATTCTGTACATCTATTGCGCCTCCTCAATGGGAATCTCAATCACCACCCGGGTCCATTTTCCGTAACAGCTGTCCACCAGCATCCTGGCCCTGCCTTTGTAACGGCTCTGGATCCTGGCAGCCACGTTGACAAGGGCAAAATACTTACTTCCGTTATCCTCATAATTCCGAATCTCCCTGCGGATATCGCGAAGCGTCTCCCCGTCAATGCCGCAGCCGTCATCCCACACCTCCAGATACAGCCTGTTGTCCCGGATTTTCCCCGTAACCTCAATGGAAATAGCCCTGTCTTCCACATTTTTCGTCCCGTGTATGATGGAATTTTCTATCAGCGGCTGAAGTAAGAGGTTTGGGATTGAGAGGAACTGGACCTCCTCGGCAAAATCTACATGAAGTATGAATTTCTCGCCGAACCGGATCCTCTGGATTTCCGCGTAATACTGCAGCTGACTCCGGTTCTCCGCCAGCATGATATCTTTATTCCCGTAATTTAAAGCCGTCTTGTAGTAGCCGGCCGTGGCATTGATTAAGACCTCCAGCTTCTCATAATCCTTCTGCTCCACCATCCACACCATGTTGTTAAACAGATTGTACAGAAAATGGGGCTTTATCTGCATCTGCAGAAGCCGGAACTTGAACTCATTTCTTCTCGTCCGCTCATTGGACAGTTCCTCAATCATCTGCTTCAGCCTGGCTGCCGTCTGATTGAAATGCTGGAAAATATCGCGGAACAGATCGTTGCGGTTCTCATCGAGCCGGATATCGAACTGCCCCTTCTCCACCTTATCAAACGCCTCCAGAAGCGTCGTCACGGGGTAGAACATTTTCCGCTCAGAGATTTCCACCAGGATAAAGAAGAGAGCCGCAAAAAATGCCGTCAGTGCAAATATGACCCAGAACACCGTCATACTGTTCATCAGAAGATTCGGCCTGGGGAAATAGTAATCAAACTTTAAGCCGGAGTAATCCGATATCTCAGAAAGGCACCGTACCTTCACATTTTCCGGCGGATTTCCTGTCACCCTGGTGGCGCCGTACGATACCGTCATCGCGTCGCCTTTTCCGGCGGACACCGGAAGAATTTTCTCCAGTTCCGAGAGTTTTACACAGATGAAGGCAATCCCCTCCTTCTTTCCGGTAAAACGGGAGTAAACCGGTTTCACCAGGCTGATGTACCGCTCATTTCTGTTTCTGGCAACGAATTCCGGCTCTTTGCCGCGGTAATTCATATCCCAGAACCATTTCTCACTCCGGTTAAAATAGTTCCGGTACTCCTGGTTCTCCTCCTTTGCCAAATCATAGAAGACGCCCTCTGTGGAGGTGACCAGCGTATCATTGTTTCTGATGTACAAATCAACCCGATAGATTCCGGGAACCGTCATCGTATAGCCCGAAAGCATTTCCGCGCAGTCGGCATAGTCCAGATAATCCTTCTCCACCCGGTAAGTCAGAAGCTTCTGCGCCGACGCGGAGATCGAGAGGACGCTGGCGCTGTCCTCAATCTCCTTCACAAACCGGTCCGTAAAGTATACCGTCTGGCTCAAGGTGCGGGAATGCTCCTGATTATCGACCTTCTGCGTGATATAGGAGTAGTAGACCATGTATACAATATTAATAATCACCGCGGCAGCCAGGATCGTAACGAAAAAATAGAGATAGACAGGCTGTATCCATTTTGCTTTTTTTCCATATCGTTTCCTGTCCATATCTGTCTCTCCTTATTCCACTTAAGGCGCTGGAGGTTCCAGCGCCTTGTTTTGATGACAATAAGCCCGGTCTGCTTACTGTCCGTTTAATTCCTTTAACATCTGGTCGCCGTCTACGCTGTCCCAGAAGCTCTTATAGTTCTTAAGTCCGTCTTCCACGGAAACAGATCCTAAAACAATCTGTGAAACCACTTCTTTCCATGTGCTGGTGACAGAAGCCGAGGTCTCGTCATATAGAGTGGATAAGCCGGACGGTATCATCTGTTTGTCCCCTCTGTGATCCATTGCCTCCGAAATCATTTCCTGCTGAACCTTAATGGAGGCCATCATCTCGTCGTCAGGCTGGTACTTTAAGGAGGAGAAATCACCGATAAAGGAATCGGTCAGATAGTTGTATTTAATCGCATATCCGGAATTAGCCGCTTTCTCAGTCGGAACCGCAATTCCGTCCTCTACATTGTAGTGAACTCCCTCAACTCCTGTGTTGTAGAAAGCCGCGTGCATCTCCGGGTCTGTCACAAGCGCCTCAATCACGCGCATCGCTGCCTCCGGATCCTTGCACTCAGAAGAAATACACCATGCCGTCTGGATCGACTCATTTAAGCCGCCGCCCTTTCCATCCGGGCCAACCAGCATGTAAATCGGCTGTACATCGGTAGCCGTTCCCGCCGCCTTGGTCTGGGAAATGTAGTTGGAGTAGTTCATGACGTAGTCGATATCGCTGGCTGCTTTTCCCGTATAAACGTACTCTCTCATGGTATTATTTTCTGTGGTGATAAATTCCTGATCCATAACGCCGCTCGTATAGAGTTCTCTTAAGTAATTTAATGCATCCACCATCTGCGGCTCCTGCATTCCATCTACATAAACGCCATCCGCATTTTTGTAGATTCCCGCGTATGCCCCGAAGGAATTCATGAAATACTGGAAGTTGTCAATCCATTTCGGGAAGCTGAACGGAATAATGCCAGTGCCTTTCAGTTTGCCCATCTCAGTTAAGAATTCCTCTGTGGTAGGAGTGGTGCTCAAATTGATACCGTACTGCTCCATCACGTCTTTTCTTAAGAAGAGACATTTTACCCTTGGATAATAGTATGGTACGTCATACACATGGTTGTCAATGGCAAGTGCGTTAAAATATTCCTGTCCGACCATTTTCAGCGCGTCGGAATTCTTGATCAGGTCGTCGAGGCAGAGCACCTGCTCTCTGGCCACATAGTTCGGCAGTCTCGTCATAGCCTGGGAAATAGAGAAGATATCCGGCACGTCGCCGCCTGACATCATCGTCTCCAGCTTGTCATTATAGCTGCTGATTGGCGGGATAATCGCCTCCAGCTTCACGCCTGCCTTCTCCTCCAGCATGGAAACCACGGCCTGCTGAAGCTCCGGATCAGTACTCAAACCAAAAGTATTGTCGGCAGAACAGATGGTAAGCTTTGGCGTCTCCTTCGCCTCAGTCTCCTTTGCTTTCGCTTCTGTCTCTTTTGCTTCTGTTTTCTCCTCAGCCTTCGTTTCCGCTGCCGCCCCCTGTGTGGTCCCGCCAGTCTCCGCGGTCTTTCCGCCGCCACAGCCTGTCAGCGCCGACATGGCCATCATGCCTGCCAGACCAAGTGCCAATACACGTTTTTTCATTTCTTCTTCCTCCTTGATTTTTGCTCTATTTAGCCCTGCAATAACCGGTGGAACATGGGTACCGTACCGGTATCGGTTATGCAGGAATAAAATCCTCTGTAATCCACAAAATCCTCTGTAATCCACATCATGACCTGATACGCTGCCGCCGCCCTCCTTCGGGCTCCCGGCAGTTCACCTTCCCCGTCACTCCTTGACGCCGCCAACCATCAGCCCTGTCACGAAATACCTCTGTACAAACGGGTAAATGACAAGTACCGGCAGCATACCGAGCACCATGACCGCCATTTTCATGTTGTCATAGACGATATTACCTTCCCCGAGGGAACCGTCGCTCTGGAAGACCAGGGCGCGCAGCATCACCTGCATCGTATATTTGGAACTGTTGTTGATGAACATAACCGCCTCCGTGTACCGGTTCCAGAATGACACGAAGTAGAACAGAAGCACCGCGGAGAGAATCGGAACCGATAAAGGCAGAATGATCTTTATCAGCACCATGATATCGTTACAGCCGTCCAGCCTGGCCGATTCCACCAGACTCTCCGGGATCGATGTCATGAAATTCTTGACGATAATTAAGTTAAATGTGGAGACAGCGAATGGAATGATTAAGGACCATCTGCTGTCGATCAGTCCCAGCGTCTTAATCAGGATATAAAACGGCATAATTCCCGCGTCAAATACCAGTGTGATACTGATAAGCTTCATAAAAATCTTCCGCCCCAGCAGATTCTTCTGCGCCAGCACGTACCCCATCGGCACCGTAATCAGCATGGCGATTGCGGTTCCGCCGCAGGCCGTTATCATGGAATTCCAGAAGCCTCTCATATATCCGCTGTTCAGCACCTTGATATAATTTTTCAGTGTAAATGACTTCGGAATGATTAAGTAGGCCCCTCCCATCACGTCCTTATCCTGGGAAAATGACGTCACCACCACATTCCAGATGGGGATAATAATAATGATACAAATGACCGCGAGAAACACTCCATTAAAAAAGCGGAATACCTTTCTCGCCCTCGATTCTTTGATTTTCGTTCTGCTTTCCATAGCCGCCCACCTCTTATAAAATAGAATCATCCAGGAAATGCTTTGATATCCAGTTCGTTCCCATCACCAGCGTCAGGCTGACAACGCCTGTAAATAAGCTGACTGCCGTTCCGTAGGCGATATTTCCGGAGAGAATTCCTTCCCGGTAGGTATACGTCTGGAGTACGTCGCTGACGGAATACACAGAAGCGTTGTACATAACCATAACCTGCTCAAACACAAGCAGCACATGGGAAAGATTCAGAAGAAGCATGGTCACAATCGTCGGTTTGATGGACGGAAGCGTGATATAGAAAACCTGCTTCCATTTGTTGCATCCGTCGATGGCGGCCGCCTCATAAAGCTGCGGATCCACAGTCGATAATGTCGCTACATAGATTACCGCGCCATATCCCATCTGCCTCCATATGTAGGAGAGAATCAGAACCGCCCGGAACCATTTTACATCGGCCATAAAATAGATGGGTTCATGGCCCAGTGCCTGAAGTATCTGATTGACAATCCCGCTTGACGGCGACAGAATATTGACAAAAATCGTTCCGACCACAACCCAGGAAAAGAAATACGGGATGTAAATCATAAACTGGATAGTCCGCTTCATCCGCAGCGACCGAAGTTCGTTAATCAGCAGCGCAATAATAATCGGAAATGGAAAATAAAATACAATGTTACAGAGACTGATTATAATGGTATTCTTAAAAGCAGTCCAGAATCCCGGCGAGTGGAACAGCCTCGTGAAATTCCGAAGCCCCACGAAATCCACCGTCTTCTTAAATCCATAGTTGGTAAATGCCAGCCCAAGGCCCGCGTATGTACAGTATTTGAAAT
>CAUEKH010000099.1 GCA_959018155.1 uncultured Hungatella sp. | reverse complement strand
GGGATGCCAATCGGCCCGGTGAAGGTGAGGACGGAGAGAAGTATTCTTTTCTCTAAGAATTTCCGGTATGTGCGGTTTGATGTCTATGCGCGCGACGAAGTGGATGTATCTTACAACATGGAGATGCAGAATTCTCACAAATCAGAGTTGCCGAAACGAAGCCGCTTTCATCAGGCGGAGCTGGATGTGGCAGAGTTAAAGCCGGGAGAGAATTTTAATCAGCTTCCGCCGAGCTTTATCATTTTCATCTGTACATACGACCCGTTTTCGTCGGGGTTATACCGATATGTATTTGAGGAACGCTGTGCGGAAACGGGAGAAGCACTGGGAGACGGAGCCAGGAGAATTTTCCTGAACACCAAAGGTACGAATGACGAGGAGGTTCCCCGGGAGTTGATTCAGTTCTTAAAGTATGTTGAGAATTCCACAGAACAGGTGGCGAAAGACAGCGGGGATGAGAAGATACGGGAACTGCACCAGAGAGTAACTGCATTGAAACGCAGCCGTGAACTGGAGGAAAAGTATATGACGATGGAAGAAATGCTAAAAGAGCGTGAAACAGCCGGGCTAGAGGAAGGCAGGACCGCAGGAAAGGAAGAAGGTCAGGAGTTGATACTGCAGTTAGTGACACTCATGAGCAATGACGGCCTGGCCCAGGAAATTCCGCGTCTGAAGGCGGAGAAAGATTTTTTGGCCGCTATGTTGGAGAAATATCATCTGAAGTAATATCTGTAATTCTATCTGAAAGAGATCTGCCAGACCCTTTCAGGGTCTGGTCCATGAGATTAATCTATCAATAATACCCAACAACTAAAATAACGTAAAGATGTGGCGCGGAGAGAACGGTCTGTTTCTCGTTTATTTTAGACTGTCAAAACAGAATTTTCAGGCGCTGCTATCGGGACAGAAGGCTTAATAACCGGGCGTTTCGCATATTTTTCACCGCAAACCCGCTTGACAAACCCAAATGAAACCATTACACTAAGAATTACCAAAGAATTACCAGTAAAGAAAATACGATAGAATGCAAAGAAAAGAAGAGTAAGAAGGTTTCTTCCAGTACAGAGACTCCCGGGAGCTGAAAAGGGAGATGGAAGCCCTGCTGAACATGGTCTTGGAGCAGCAAAGCTGAAGTGGCTCAAGCGGCATCTGCCGGCCTTTAAGCTTTGACGGTTACACCCGTTATCGTGTAAGACTGTAAATCCGCCGCCATTTATATCCTGGTGCGGACCGCAGCCGATAAGGTCCGTGTCGTGAGGCGCGGATAAATTAAAGTGGTAACACGGGAATTCCCGTCTTTAAATGTCCTGCAGGAGGAGATTTAGAGGCGGTTTTTTAGTTTCAGAAGCCGAAAAATACCGGCCGATATCGGCCGAAGTCGGTCGAAAAACATCAGCCGAAAAACATCGACAAAAAACCAGCGGCCCTAAAACGCCGCTATAAAACAGGAGGGAAAATTATGTGTAAGAACCGTAAAGGAAAGCCGTATTATATCACAACAGCGATTGCCTATGCATCCGGAAAACCGCATATTGGCAACACGTATGAAGCTGTGCTGGCAGATGCGATTGCGCGTTTCAAGAGAGCGGAGGGGTACGATGTATTCTTCCAGACAGGTACCGATGAACACGGTCAGAAGATTGAGGAAAAGGCAGCCGCGGCAAATGTAACACCGCAGGAATTTGTAGATAAGGCAGCCGGAGAGATTAAAAATATCTGGGATTTAATGAACACTTCCTATGATAAATTTATCCGCACCACAGATAAAGATCATGAGGCTCAGGTGCAGAAGATTTTCAAAAAGCTGTATGATCAGGGAGATATTTACAAAGGATACTACGAGGGACTTTACTGTACTCCGTGTGAGTCCTTCTTTACCGAATCCCAGCTGGTAGATGGAAAATGTCCGGACTGCGGGCGGGAAGTGAAGCCTGCAAAGGAAGAGGCGTACTTCTTCCGTATGAGCAAATATGCGGACCGTCTGATCCAATATATCAACGACCATCCGGAATTTATCCAGCCGGTATCAAGAAAAAATGAGATGATGAACAACTTCCTGCTTCCGGGACTTCAGGATCTCTGTGTCTCCAGAACCACATTTTCCTGGGGCATTCCGGTGACATTTGACCCGAAGCACGTGACCTATGTATGGCTTGATGCCCTGACAAACTACATCACCGGTATCGGATACGACTGTGACGGGACGAACAGCGAGCAGTTTGCGAAGCTGTGGCCGGCTGATTTACATTTGATTGGAAAGGATATTATCCGCTTCCATACGATTTACTGGCCGATCTTCCTGATGGCTCTCGATTTACCGCTTCCGAAGCAGGTATTTGGCCATCCGTGGCTGCTTCAGGGTGACGGCAAGATGAGCAAGTCCAAGGGAAATGTCCTCTATGCCGATACTTTAGTCGATTTCTTCGGAGTAGACGCGGTGCGTTACTTCGTCCTTCACGAGATGCCATTTGATAACGACGGCGTGATTTCATGGGAACTGATGGTAGAACGCATGAACTCCGATCTGGCCAATATTCTGGGCAACCTGGTGAAACGTACGATTTCCATGACAAACCAGTATTTTGGCGGCGTTGTAAACAATACGGGCGTATCCGAACCGGTGGACGACGATTTAAAGGCAGTCGTTCTGGACGAAGTTACTAAGGTACAGGAGAAGATGGAGAAGCTGCGTGTGGCCGACGCCATCACGGAAATCTTTAATATTTTCCGCAGAAGCAACAAGTATATTGATGAGACAACTCCGTGGGTACTGGCCAAGGATGAGGCGAAGAAGGACCGCCTTGCGACTGTCCTCTATAATCTGGCAGAAGCAATCACCATCGGCGCTTCCCTTCTGGAATCCTTTATGCCGGATACCTCCGCTAAGATTCTGGCCCAGCTTGGCACGGGCCTTCGCTCACTCGATGAGATGGGACAGTTTGGCCTCTATCCATCAGGCACCAAAGTAACTCCGGAACCGGAGACTTTATTTGAGCGTATGAAAATAAAAGACGTCATGGACAAAGTAGAAGCAATGAAGGCAGCCGCCGCAGCCGCCCAGGGCGGAAATGAGAATGGCACCGAAGACTCCTCTGCGGCAGAAGAAAATGGAATTGATATCGAGCCAAAGCCGGAAATCACATACGATGATTTTGCGAAGCTTCAGTTCCAGGTCGGCGAGATTATCGCCTGTGAAGCCGTTCCGAAGTCCAAGAAACTCTTATGTTCCAAGGTGCGTATCGGAAGCCAGGTAAAACAGATTGTAAGCGGAATCAGGGCCCACTATACACCGGAAGAGATGGTCGGTAAGAAGGTTATGGTTGTGGTGAACTTAAAACCGGCGAAACTGGCAGGCGTGCTGTCAGAAGGAATGCTTCTCTGTGCGGAAGACGCAGAAGGCAATTTATCACTGATGGTGCCGGAGAAAACGATGCCGTCAGGTGCGGAAATCTGCTGACAGACTGCGGAAAAATCTGCTGGCAGACTGTGGGAAAATCTGCTGAAAGACGGTAAGAAACCTGCAGGCATTCAGATATTGGAGGAGAAAAATTGGCACAAACTGTAGCGGCGCGGGAAAAAGGGCTTTCCGGAAATGCACTGAAAATTATCGCGGTTCTGTCCATGGTAATCGATCATATCGGCGCCAGCATAATTGAGCAGGGGATTTTTCATAGGCCGGATGCGGAGGCGGTACAGGCCGTCTTATCGACCGATATCGGGCTGAAATGGTTTTTCGCGGATCGGGTGCTTCGTACGGTGGGGCGGCTCGCATTTCCCATAATGGCCTTCCTCCTGGTGGAAGGGTATCTCCATACCAGGGATTTTAAGAAATATGCAGAGCGTATGTTTTTATTCGCTCTTATATCAGAGATTCCGTTTGATTTGGCCTTTTACGGTACCTGGTTTGCGCCGCGCCATCAGAACGTATTTTTTACGCTGTTTATCGGCCTCCTGGTGCTGGAGGGATACAGCCGTTTCCAGTTCAGCCAGACGAAGCAGCAGCTTATCATGCTGGCTGGCTGCGCGATCGCCCTGCTGTTGAGGTGCGACTACGATGCCACGGGGATTATCCTGATTCTCGTCATGTATATTTTCCATGAAAATAAAAAATACATGACGCTGATGGGCGCCCTGATAGCCGGGATAGGGAGCTCGAGCAATTTCTTTGCCGCAGCACTGGCATTTATCCCGATTTATATGTATAATGGAACAAGAGGCCGGATGAAGCTGAAATATTTCTTTTATCTGTTTTATCCAGTGCATTTACTTGTGCTGTACGCGGCGCGGGTCCTGATTTTTTCATAATCGGGGACCTGCGTCCTGCTCTTTTTGGGGTAGATTGCGCGGCAGCAGGCTTTTAGATTCTTAAAAATGAGGTTGACATCATGATTTTTGATACACACGCCCATTACGATGATGAGGCATTTGACGAAGATCGGGAAGAACTGCTCTCTTCCCTTAAAGAGCACGGGATTGAGGCGGTTACGAACATCGGAGCAAATTTAAAATCGTCCCGCACCACCCTGGAACTGGTGGAACGGTATCCCTTTGTGTACGGCGCCATCGGAGTCCATCCGAATGAAGTGGAGGAACTTGATGAAGAGGGGATTGCCTGGCTGAAGGAGAACGCATCAAAGCCGGGAGTGGTGGCTATCGGGGAAATCGGTCTCGATTATTACTGGGATGAGCCGGAGCGCAAAATACAGCAGAAATGGTTTGTCCGTCAGCTGGAACTGGCAAAAGAGGTGGATCTTCCCGTGGTAATCCACAGCCGCGACGCGGCGAAAGATACCCTGGATATTATGAAATCCATGTATCACGGGGATTTAAGCGGCGTAATCCACTGCTTTTCCTACACGAAGGAAATGGCCAGAGAATATTTGAATATGGGATTTTATCTGGGAATCGGCGGCGTGGTGACCTTTAAAAACGCAAAGAAGCTGAAAGAGGTTGTGGAATATATGCCGCTGGAACAGCTTGCTCTTGAGACGGACTGTCCGTATCTGGCGCCGGTTCCAAACCGCGGAAAACGTAACTCCTCACTCAATCTTCCCTATGTGGTGGAAGAGATTGCCGCTCTTAAAAATACCACTCCGGAAAAAGTGATTGAAGTGACAAACCAGAATGCGAAGAAAATGTACCGGCTGCCATAGAGCCGTTTGACCGGTGATTTTCCGGCAATAATACGAAATGAGAATAAAGATGGAGGAAGTACATGGCGACACTTGGAAATCCCCAAAAAACTATAGAGATTATTCAGAAGTATGAGTTCGCGTTTCAAAAAAAGTTCGGTCAGAATTTTCTTATCGACACCCATGTCCTGGATAAAATCGTATCAGCCGCAGGCGTCACAGAGGACGACTGTGTCCTGGAAATCGGTCCCGGAATCGGCACCATGACTCAGTACCTGGCAGAACACGCCAGGCGGGTAGTGGCAGTAGAAATTGATAAAAATTTAATTCCGATTCTGAATGAGACGCTGAAAGAATATGAAAATGTGACGGTTATCAACGATGATATTTTAAAGGTTAATATCAATCAGCTGGTGGACACTTACAATGAAGGCCGCCCGATCAAGGTGGTGGCAAATCTTCCATATTACATCACAACCCCGATTATTATGGGCCTGTTCGAGAGCGGCGTCCCCATCGACAACATCACGGTTATGGTTCAGAAGGAAGTGGCGGAGCGGATGCAGACAGGCCCCGGATCCAAGGATTACGGCGCGCTCTCTCTGGCGGTCCAGTACTATGCCGATGCCTATATTGTGGCAAATGTGCCCCCCAACTGCTTTATTCCGCGGCCCGGGGTTGGTTCCGCGGTTATCCGTCTGACGAAACATAAGGAACCGCCGGTTGTAGCAGATGACCCGGCGCTGATGTTTCGCTTAATCCGCGCATCCTTCAATCAGAGGCGGAAAACCCTTCAGAACGGTTTAAATAATTCCCCGGAGGTGCCCTATACCAAAGAAGAGATCGTAGAGGCCATCGAGAGCCTGGGAGTCTCTCCGCAGATCCGTGGGGAAGCGCTTACGTTGGAGCAGTTTGCGGCTCTCAGCAATTACCTGTCAAAAAAATGCGGGCAGATGCAGCAGAGCGGTGAAAATTAAATAGTAAATCTGATTAAGAAAGGAAATGAGCGCTATGAAGAAGAAATCGGGATTAGGAAAGGTTCTTGTGTGGGGAACAGCGGCTGCCGCCGCCGGTATCGCGGCAAAAAAGGCATTTGAAAACTCTAAGAAGAAACAGGAAGAGGAATTGAAATCCGCTGTCGATGTGACGATGGAAAACCGCAGCTATGAAGGGAAAAGCGCGTATTTCATCGGGGGCGGATTGGGAAGCATGGCCGGAGCCGCATATTTAATCCGCGACTGTAAATTTCCTGGAAATCAGATTACCATTTATGAAGGAACACATATTCTGGGAGGCAGCAACGACGGAATTGGAACGCCTGAGGGCGGTTTCGTCTGCCGCGGCGGGCGTATGCTCAATGAGGAGACGTATGAGAACTTCTGGGAACTGTTCCGATCGATTCCTTCCCTGGAGAATCCGGGCCGCAGCGTAACCGAGGAAATCTTAAATTTCGACCACGCTCATCCAACTCATGCCCAGGCAAGGCTGGTAGACCGGGAGGGCAATATTCTCGATGTGAAGAGCATGGGATTTACCCAGGAAGAGCGCATGGCCCTTTTAAAGCTGATGAACACGCCAGAGGAAAAGCTGGATGACATGACGATTGAGCAGTGGTTTGCTGACACGCCTCATTTCTTTACCACGAATTTCTGGTATATGTGGCAGACCACCTTTGCATTCCAGAAATGGAGCAGCCTGTTTGAGTTCCGCCGCTATATGCGCCGGATGATTCTGGAGTTTTCGAGAATTGAGACGCTTGAGGGCGTTACGAGAACTCCGTTAAATCAGTATGACAGCGTGATTCGACCGCTGGAAGCCTACTTAAGAAAGCACGGAGTCGTATTTGTGGAAAATTGTGAGGTCACAGATATTGACTTTGCGGATGGCGACGGAATTACAGTGAAGACGCTTCATTTGAATGACAATGGCGAGGAAAAGACGGTAGAACTGAAAAGTGACGATATCTGTATCATGACGAATGCGTGCATGACAGACAGCGCGACACTGGGAGATCTCCACACTCCGGCGCCGGAACCGGTACAGAAGCCGATATCAGGCGAACTGTGGAGTAAAGTGACGGCTAAGAAACCTGGGCTTGGAAATCCTGAGCCATTTTTCGGAAAAGTCCACGAGACAAACTGGGAGAGTTTTACTGTAACGAGCCGTGGAAATAAACTCCTCAAAATGATCGAGAATTTTACCGGAAATGTGCCGGGAAGCGGCGCGCTTATGACTTTTAAGGATTCCAGCTGGCTGATGAGTATTGTGATTGCGGCTCAGCCACATTTTGCCAATCAGCCGATGGATGAGACGATTTTCTGGGGTTATGGCCTTTATACGGATAAGGAAGGCGACTATGTGAAGAAGCCGATGAAGGATTGTACCGGGGAAGAAATGCTGACGGAACTGCTTCATCACCTTCATATGGAAGATAAGCTGGATGAAATTATGGACGATGTGGTCAATGTGATTCCGTGTATGATGCCTTACGTGGACGCTCAGTTTGAGCCGCGCAAAATGACGGATCGGCCGGCGGTGGTACCGGAAGGTTCTACGAATTTCGCGATGGTGAGCCAGTTTGTGGAGATTCCGGATGATATGGTGTTTACGGAGGAGTATTCGGTGAGAGCGGCAAGGATTGCCGTTTATACGTTGATGGATGTGGACCGGGAGATCTGCCCGGTGACACCGTATGTGAAGGATCCGAAAGTGCTTTTGAAGGCTGTCCAAACTGCCTACCGCTAGGTTGGCAGGGGGGGACGCCGGCATGGCCGGGAAGAGTCGAGGGGGCGGCCGCGGCAGTCTAAGCTGTGAGGCGGCAGGTTTCCTCGGTGGTCCGGACTAAGGCAAATCGGCGCCGAAAAGCATGGGTACCGGGCAAGCTACGGAGAAGTCTGAAGCCTTCTCCTCCGCAAGCCCTCGGCTTCGGGCCCTGACAGCCCTACGCCGCCCCATGCT
>CAUEKH010000098.1 GCA_959018155.1 uncultured Hungatella sp. | reverse complement strand
TAAAAAACGTGGAGGGAAAGTATGAAAAAACAAAAGCTGAAAAGGCAAATAATCAGAACCATAACCAGTTATCTGCTGATAGCCAGCATGTGAGCCCCCAACATAACGCCTGTGGTTTCTTACGCAGCCGAGTATGTGAATAACAGACCCAGGTATGTGGATTTTACAAGGCCGGAAGCGCTGACACTTGCTGATCTGGATTTGACGGAGGCAACTCCGGCTGAGCCGTCGAAGAAGCCGCAGGCTGACTTAACAGAAGAATCGTCCGCTTCACCGGAGCAGACGCCGGAGACAAATTCAAACGGCCAGACGACAGGCAGCGGAGGAAAAAATGAAGTCCCGTCTTCTGTCCCCAAAGAAGAGCCAAAGGCTGCAACTCCGTCTGACGCGGAACTTCGTGAGCCGGAGAACTGGCATGACATATCCATTGACGAGCCGGAAGGTCGCCTTGTCCGGTTTACCGATGATTACCGAATCTATGAGGTGGGAGAAGGGGAATACATTACGGTATTTGGCGGTTATTCCGGTCTTTATCTGAATGAAGACGGGGAAGTCGAACCGGTCGATAATACGCTGGAAGAAACCATGGCTGCATATCCCCTTGCCAGTTCCTCCAACGCCCGCTATCGCAGCGCCGGTTTTCCGGCATATAAAAATCATTCCGGGAAGCTGTCCATTACGATTCCGGAGAAATTGTCCACGACGCGCGGGATTGCGATGGAATACGACGATGCCCGTTTAGAGCTGGTTCCGGCCGCCGGGAATTTTAAACATGCCGTTGTGGCCGACAATGCGGTCCGGTATAATAGCGTTTTTGAAAATGTGGACTACCAGTATACAATTGTCGGGGAAAGTTTAAAAGAGGACATCATCCTGCTGGAAAAGCAGGAGCGGAACGAATTCTCCTATAAACTGAAGGTTCCCGGACTGAAGGCAGCTCTGAGAGGGAATGAAATTATTGTATATAAGGCGAAGAAAGAAGAGCCTGTATTTATTCTGACCGCGCCATTCATGGAAGATGCGGACGGCAGCAGGAGTCAGAATATCAGATTGTCTTTAACCGGAGAAAACGGTATTTATACTGTAAAAGCAGAGGCTGACAGGAAATGGCTGGATGCGGAGGAACGCGTTTACCCGGTTCGGATTGACCCGACCCCATCTCTCGTGCCGCCGGATCAGTTTATTTTCGTCACGGTATCGGAAGGCACCCCGACCACCCATTATCAGTGGGATGATACGCCCTATGTGGGCTATCTGGATGGCGGAAGAGGGAATACCCGTGTTTACATTGCTGTCAATGCCATGAATAATGACATTTTTAACGCTGCCATGGCCGGCGCTAAGGACTGTACCCAGGCGGTGTTCAAAGTGACGACCCAGACGAATAACAGTGACGGGAAGACAGTATTTTTGATGAGCGCCCCTGAGAGGGCATGGGATTCCTATACCCTGACCTGGCAGAGAAATCCGGGATTCAATAAGCGTGCGGATTACATTTCGAGAGGAAATGCCCCGGGCGCAGGAAATACCATCGAATTTGATATCACCGCCCATGTAAGGGACTGGACCGTGAACGCCCTGACTCACTTTGGCCTGGTGATCAAAGCGGATATTGAGCCGCAGACCGCTGAACAGATCCAGAACTATAAGATGCCTGCGGAGGCGCTGTATAACCGGAATGACGCGGTAAATGGACCGAAGCTGGAGATCCGCTGGACCGGAGTGCTGCCCGATCCGGAGAAAGCCGCCGACATTGATTCAACCACTCTCGATGTGTGCCCGGCAGTCATCGCGACAGAAGCCAATGAATACGGCAGGACTGTAACCGGCCTTGTAGCCCACGGTGTGGCTCAGGCGCAGGCAGATGTGAATATCACCCTGTACAGAGGCGACGAGGCAGAAGAAGAGGAAATGGTAAAGGCACAGGACGAAGTCATTTACCCGGATTTCATAGAGGCGAAGCTGAAAAATGAAGCTGACAGGCTGAAAAATTCCAACTGGCAGGGAAAGGGATACCCAGTCACGGACCTGGATCTGGATACGATCTATGGTTTCGACGCTTATGCGACCGGCCAGCCGTTAGATGAAGAGGGGAATATTGATACAGAAGCGGATCCTGTTGACGGAAAGAGGACAGAACGGGTTCATTTCCTGCTTTATCGGGTCAAACAGGATGATCTGGTAAAAAATATTGCGAAGCATTACGGGGTCAATCCGGACACGATTGCAAAAGACAATAAGCTATTCATGAACCAGCTGACGGAGATGGACACCATCCTGTTTATCAGGGAGCCTGAAACGGCCAGACCGTACCGTCAGGGAACACTGGACCCATTTGATAAGTTTGTGATTCTGTGTTTAAAGGCAGGGAAAGATCCGGCCTGCGTTTTAGGACTGGAACCGGTCAATCTAAATACCGGCAGTTTCTACATGGAACAGATGGACGCCGAGCTGCCGGAACTTTCCGGTACATTTGGTATTGAGAGGACCTACAACTCGATTCTGGCAGAGTACGGCATGGAATTCGGCATGGGCTGGAGTTCTCCGTTTGGCGAACATTTAACACTTCTTCCCGACGGCAGGATTTTATATCACAGAGCCGACGGAAAAGGGATGCCATTTGAGCGGGATGGAGAGAATTACCGTGCACCGGCCGGTTACGACGGAATTCTGGAACCGATGGACACGCTGGATATTGATACAGCCACCAGATCCAATGCCAGCAGAAAAGATGAAAATGAGGAGGTTTCAGAACCGGAAGAAATGGCCCTGGTCCATGCAGCAGGAAAGAGCGGGGAGGATTCTGAAGAAAGTGCACAGAACCCGGAGACAGGCGGGGAAACTCCGTCTGAAGGAGAAGAGCCGGAGCCTGACGAAGAGGAAGGTGGAAAAGGATTCCCGGCTACAGCCGGCTGGAAGCTGACGAACAGAGATGGTTCCGTCCATGTCTTCGACGCCATGGGATTCCTCCGTTATACAGAAGATTTAAAGGGCCGCCGCACCTTATATGTCTACGATGATGACTATAAGCTGCTTCAGGTGGTAACGCCTACGGAGAAAGTCTTCAACTTTACCATGAATGAAGATCGCCTGATTACGGAGGTCGGCCTTCCCGACGGCGGAACCATCAGCTATGAATATGACGAGGAAATGAACCTGATTTCCGTAACAGACCCGGAAGGCTATGTGCGCCGGTATGAATACGATGAAGGCCACCGGATGACCGCCTGGTTCGATGAAAATGGAAACCGGGTTACAGCCAATGAGTATGACGATAAAGACCGCGTCGTGGAGCAGACGGACGCCCTCGGCAGTACGGCATACTTAAATTACCAGGAAGGCAGCACCGTTGTTACCGATAACAGGGGAAATGTAACGACATACCATTACGATGAGCAGTTCCGAACAACAAAGATTTCCTATCCGGATGGAAGCGCCGTGTCAAGAACATACGGGGACGACGGAAATTTGGCTTCAGAAAAAGACGAGCTGGGAAATGTAACTGCCTATACGTATGATGAAAACGGAAATATGCTGTCTGTCAGAAGAGAAGACGGCAGCCAGGCATCCTATACGTACAATGAGCAGAATCTTCCTCTGACTGCCACGGATTTTGAAGGAAATACCACCACGTTTACGTACGACGGACTGGGAAATCTTCTGTCAGTGACCGATGGGGAGGGGAACACCACTTCTTACCGCTATGATGAACTGCACCGTATGACTGCCATAACCGACGGAAATGGCGCTGTCACCAGGTTCGCCTACGACGGAGCCGTACCGGTCAGCTATACGGATGGGGAAGGCCATACCTGCACCTTCACCTATGACGAAATGAACCGCCAGCTTTCCGCTTCTGATCCGGCAGGAAATTCAGAAACGTACGAATATGACCGAAAGGGCAGAAAGATTTCCGAAACCGCGAAGGACGGCGGAACCACTCTTTATGAGTTCGACCCGGCGGGCTGTGTTCTCTCCATCACCGACGCCATGGGCGTAAAGACAGATTTTACCTATGATAAGATGTACAATATCATTTCCGGTAAAGACGCCCTGGGAAATACCCTGACCTACGGGTATGACGAGAACTATAATAAGATCAGTGAAACCGACGCAAAGGGGAACACCACCACATATACGTATGACAGCCGCGACCGTCTGGTAAAGGTAACGGATGCCCTTGGAAATGATATCACCTGCACTCTGAATGCCAGAGGGGAGGCTGCGTCCATCACAGACCGTCTCGGAAATGTTACAAAGACAGGCTACCATAAGATTCTCGGCGTTCCTGTCTCCGTGGAAGATGCTCTCGGAAATATTTCCTACTACCGGTATGACAAAAATGGGAATGTAACGAAAGCCATTTACCCTGATGGAAGCGAGATTTCCTACAGCTACGACAAGGCGGGCCGCATCGTAACCATGACTGCACAGAACGGCCTTGTAACCTCGATTTCGTATGACGGGAACGGTAACATCATCCAGATTAAAGACGATGAAACCAGGGTTTATACCTTTGAATACGATTTAAATAACCGTCTGGTAAGGACGGCCGACCCGTTAGGCGGTGTGACAGAATACGTTTATGACGAGGCCGGAAACCAGATATCCATGACAGACGCCAACGAGAATACCACCGGCTACGCCTATGACGCTGTGGGCCGCCTGGAAGAGGTCCGTGACGCATTAGGAGGCGTCGTAACAGCCGGGTACGATTTAAATGGCCGGACTCTTCATACCACCGACCAGAACGGCCATAAAACTTCCTGGCATTACGATGTTATCGGCCAGGTTCTGGCAGAGGTCGATGCAGCAGGAAATATCACCGCCATGGAGTATGACTCTCTGGGAAATGTGGAAAAAATCACCGATGCGTTAAAAGGTGAGACCGCCATGGCCGTGGATGCATTAAACCGGACTGTAAAGATGACAGATGCCCTGGGCGGCGAATATGAATACACCTACGATGAGAACGGCAACTTACTGAAAGTAACCATGCCCGATAAAGATACCGTCACCATGACCTACGACGCTCTAAACCGCATGGTTTCCAGCCAGGATGAGGCCGGCGTCATCACCACCTATGAGTACGATTCCATGGGCCGTATCATAAAAGCCGCCGATACCGCCGGGAATCAGATGACCTATGAATACGATGTGCGGGGAAGTCTCATAAAACAGACCGACACCATCGGAAGAAGTGCCCTGTATGAGTACGACCGGTTTGGAAGGCTCATAAGCGTCACAGGAACCGACCTTGCCACCACCACCTATACCTACGATGCCCTCGACCGCTTAACCAGCGTAACGAAGGCCGACGGAACGGTAACAGCGTATGAATACGACCCTGTCGGCAATTTAATTCAGACCACAGAGCCGGGAGAGGCGGTCTACACTTACACCTATGACGCCATCAACCGCCTGACCGGGAAAGTGAACCCGCTGGGTGCAGCCACCACATTCCAGTACGATGCCAAAGGAAATCTGACTCAAGGAATGGACGGCGAGGGAAATGAGACCGCTTACGTCTATGATGCCATCGACCGCCTGACCGCGTTCACCGACGGCCGTGGAAATGGTACATCCTATGAGTATGATGAACTCTCCCGTCTTCTGTCCCTGACCACGCCGGAGGGCAATAAGAGCGAGTATCGCTATGATGCTTTAGGCCGCATGACGAAGGCTAAAGACCCCAACGGCCTGATTACGGAATACCGGTATGATGTGATGGGAAATTTAGTCGAGGCCATTTCCCCAAAGGGGGCGAAGACCAGCTATACTTATGATAAACATGATGAAGTGACGAGTATCACCGACCCTGCCGGAAATGTCACCGGCTATACTGTGGACATGAACCGTCTTGTAACAGAACTGACAGAAAAGAACGGTGCAAAGTATCAGTATACCTACGACGCCGTACATCGTCTGACGGGAATTACCACGCCTCTGGGGCTGAAACGGGAACTTACTTACGACGTGGCAGATAACGTGATTCGGGATACTGACAGCCTGGAACGGACAAACACCTATGAATATGACATCATGCACCGCATGACGAAATCCGTAAATGCGGAGGGCGGAATCACGACGTATGGCTACGATATCCGCGGCAACCGAAGTGAATTAAATGATGCCCTGGGGTACACCTGGAACTACCAGTATGACTTGGTAGACCAGTTGACTGCCAGCGTTGACCCGGAGGGAAAAGCCACAGAATTTGTGTATAACCTGGCAGGCGAACTTGCCTCTGTGACAAAACCGGGCGGGCGTACGACCAGCTTCCGGTATGACGGCAATTATAATGTGACTGATATCAGCGACCCAAAGGGGTATATTTACAGCTACGTTTACGATAAAGACAACCGCCTGGCCGGGACTGAGAATCCCCTCGGAGAAAAGACAGCCACAGCCTATGACCCGGGAAGCCGCATCACCAGTGTCACCGACCGGATGGGTTTAACCGAAAGCTATGCCTACGACCCGCACGGCAACATTCTGTCCGTAAAGGCAACGAACGGGCTGATTACCCGGTTTACCTATGACATTCTGGACAACTTAATTCAGGTGGTAATGCCGAGCAATTTAACGGCCGCTTATACGTATGATGCCATGGGAAATGTGACAAGCGCTACCGATACGATGAAGCGTGTCACAAAATATACTTACGATGCGGAGAACAACTTAACTTCCATCATCGACCCTATGGGGCGGAAAGAGACATTTTCCTATGATGCGGGAGGAAGGCGGACCGGTTACACCAGCAACGGAGGAAACCAGATTCATTACGATTATGACCGTCTGAATGATTTGGTGGAGAAGTCTTATGAAGATTCCAGGGACCCGGAGGGAAAAGAGGGCGTTATCTACGGCTACGACGTGACGGGACAGCGCATTTCCATGATGGACCGCAGCGGGGAATCGAAGTATGAGTACGACGGTCTGGGGCGTATCACGAAGGTAACCACCGGTTCCGGCGAAGTGACGCAGTACGCCTATGACGGAAGCGACCAGCTGGAGAGTATAACCTATCCGGATGGGAAAAAGGTAAGCTATGAGTACGATAAAAATGACAACTTAACAAAAGTAACCGACCGGACCGGCGCCGTTACCAGCTATGTCTATGATGCGATTAACCGGCTCACGGAGATCCACCGTCCTAATGGAGTGAGTACGTATAATACCTACAATGCCAGGGACCAGATTACGGATATGAAGAATATCTGTGACGACTGTGAGTGGGTAGTCAGCGAATACCATTATACCTATGACGACAGGGGATTTATTGTGGGCGAGGATGTGACAGAGTCTCTATACGCCTACGCCTGGGACGACAAACACGACGGAAAACATGAAAATGGCCGTCACGACGACCTCTATCCTCACGGCGGACAGCACATCAATAAGCACGATAAAGACGGAATCTACAACTTCCAGATCATCGGGACGAAGCGGACCTTTGAGTACGATGAGGACGGGAAGCTGATAAAGGCAACAGAGAATGAGGACCGCCAGGGAACGTATGTCTATGAATATGAGTATGACGCCATGGGCAACCGGACTCTTTATAAGAAATCCCGCAACGGCAAGGTACAGGAGAGCGCCGAATATACGTATAACATGTCAAATCAGATGGTAGCGGCACGCCAGTATGACGGAAAGCACTATAAGAATGTAGAATATACGTATGACGCAGATGGCAACCGTGTGCTTCAGGAAGAAATCAAGGATGACGGAACGAGGAAAGTGGAGCTGTCCTACGATTATTCCGTAGAAAACCGGTTGAAGGCAGTGAGTGATAAGAAGAATCTGCTGGCGGCCATGGCCTATGATGGTGACGGAAACCGTATTTTCCAGTTGAATTATAACCTGCATACGGATGACGACTGGAAGGGAAATTCCGGGAATGGGAACGGGAATAATAAGGATAATTCCGGGAGTGGAAACAGCGGGACAGGCAGTGGAAATGGAAATGAAAATGAAAATGAAAATGGCGGGAATGCTGGTGGGAACGGAAGTGCCAGTGAGAGCGGAAGTGCCAATGGAAGCGGAAATGCCAATGGAAGCGGAACCGAGAGTAAGGGAATTCTGGAATCTATTAAAGAGTTCTTTA